>JAOAIT010000037.1 GCA_026414565.1 Verrucomicrobiia bacterium | reverse complement strand
CGCTTCGGGGCCAGCACTTCTTGCCGTGTGATTTCGCTCATTTGGGTGTTGATCGTTCGGTAACACCCATTTTGAGCTTACAGGGGCCGCCCCAGCGGCCCCATACCCCTCCTTCGGTAACATTTATTTTGAGTCAAATCGACCGCCCGGGGCGTTGCATTGCTGCCTTGCAATTCCACCGCGCTTGTTTCTACTCTCTCTGGCTTGGGGTTTTTTGGGTTTGTTTGTTGTGAAAGAACCACTTTCGATCCGCCGGTTTTTTACCGGCAAAAAAGTGCTGTTGACCGGGGCCACCGGCTTCCTGGCCAAGGCCGTGATGGAAAAAATCCTGCACGACCTGCCGGAAATTGGCGGCATTTATCTCTTGATCCGTTCGCGCCGCAAGCCGGACGGCACGCTCATCCCTGCCCGGGAGCGGCTCCATGATGAGATTCTGCGCAACAGCGCCTTTGGCCGGCTGCGCGAAAAACTGGGCGAGGATTTTGAGGCCTTTTGCGAGGCGCGCATCCGATGTGTCAGCGGCGATCTCACCCTGCCGCGGCTGGGCCTGTCCGAGACGGAGTTTCAAACCCTGGCCCGGGAGATTGATGTCATCATCAACAGCGCCGCCACCGTGGTCTTTGATGAGCGGCTGGACCTGGCGCTAAGCCTCAACACCCTGGGGCCGGCCCGCCTGCTGGAGCTGGCCCAGGCCGGCCATGCGCTCTACGTGCATATTTCCACCGCCTACGTCTGCGGCAAGCGCACCGGCAATGTCCCGGAAAAATTGCTCGATCCGCTGGAGGCCATTGACGCCCAGCTTCCGCCCGGCGTGGAGCGTCCCCGCCGCTTTGTCGTTAAAGAGGAAATTGCCGCCCTGCATCAAGTGGCCGACCAGGTCAAGGCCCGCTGCGCTGAGGAAATCCGCCGCCGCGGCTGGGATCCCAACAGCGAGGATGCGCGCAACTATCTGGAAAAAGAGCTGGTGGACGCCGGCATGCGCCGCGCCCAGCAACTGGGATGGAATGATACCTACACCTTCACCAAGTTTCTGGGCGAGCAGCTCGTGCGCGAAGACCGCGGCCGGGTGCCGGTGGTCATCGTCCGGCCCTCCATCATCGAGTCGTCCCTGCGCGATCCCGAGCCGGGCTGGCTGGACGGCCTGCGCATGGCCGACCCCATCATCATCGGCTTTGGCAAGGGCCGCCTGAATGATTTCCCCGCCAACCGCAACATCGTGCTGGACATCATCCCGGCGGATTTTGTGGTGAACTGCGTGCTGGCCGCCGCCGCGCACATTGCCCGCGAGCCATCCGGTTTTGATCTGTTCACCGTGGCCAGCTCCACCAAAAACCCGTTGTGGTTTGAAAGCCTCTACACCCACGTGCGGGACTATTTCCTCAAGCATCCCTTCACCGACCGCAGCGGCCGGCCCATCCGCGTCCAAGAGTGGAAATTCCGCCCCATCGCCGAATATCGCCGCCTCATGGTGGCCCGCTACCTGCGCCCGGCCCAACTGGGGCTGGCGCTGGTCAATGGCCCCATTCCCATCCCCGGCTCCCGCAAATGGCGCCCGCGCCTCAAAAATTACGTCAATAAAATCGAGCAGCTCCTGTACTACGTGGACATCTACGGCCCCTACGTCAATCTGGACTGCCGTTTTGAAACCGAACGCTCCTTTGCGCTGTTGGAATCCCTCGAGCCGGAGGAACGCAAACAGTTCAACTTTGACCCACGGGTCTTCCATTGGCGCGGCTACCTGCAGGATGTGCACATCCCCGGCCTCAAGCGCAACATCCTCCGCATGGACGCCGTGCCCCGCACCGGCGCCGGCCAGGGACGGCTGCTGGACGAGGAGGCGCGCGCCGCCAAAACGGCCGCCGCCGCCCCCACCATTCGGGGGGTGCCGCAAACCATCGTGGACATCGCCCGCCGCGGCCATGAACGGTTTGGCAGCAAAACCTTCCTCGAAATCCGCCGCTCCCGCCCCGAAAATGGCCCCGCCCATGTGCGGCTGACCTACACCGATTTTTGGGAAAAATCAGGCCATCTGGCCCGCAAACTGGCGGCCCGCCTGAACCTGCACGTGGGCGATCGCGTCGCCCTCATGGGCGAGAACTGCCCGGAGTGGGCCCTGGCCTACCTGGCCATCGTCCGCGCCGGCGCCACTGCCGTGCCGCTGGACCGCATGCTGCCGGCGGGGGAAACCCGGCGCATCCTGGAGATGGTGGGCGCCCGGGCGCTGGTGATCAGCCCGGCCTGTCTGAAAACTTTGCGCAGCAATGGCAACGGCCACGGCGGCCCCCGCCTGCCCCTCTGCCTGAATCTCCTGCAGGAGGTGGAGCCGTTTGCGGGAGAGGCATGGCCCCATCCCAAAGCCAGCCCCGAGAGCCGCCCCTTGCGCGATCCTGCCCCCGAGGCGCTGGCCTCGCTCCTGTTCACCAGCGGCACCACCGTCGAACCCAAGGGCGTGATGCTCACCCATGCCAACTTTGTGGCCAACGCCATGGCAGTTTCCGAAGTGCTCGAACCGCTGGAATCCGACCGTTTCCTTTCCGTCCTCCCCCTGCATCATGCCTTCGAGTTCACGGCCGGTTTCCTGATCCCCATGCTCGGCGGAGCGTCCATCTACCATCTCGAACAACTCAAGGCCCAGGAAGTGCTGGACGCCATGCGGCTGAATGAAATCACCGTCATGCTCGGCGTGCCCCGCCTCTTCAAGCTCTTCCGCGACGGCATTCAGGCCCGCATCCAGGCCGCTGGTCTGGCCGGGCAACTGATGCTCGAGGCGGGCGAGCTGGCCTGCCTGGCCGGCGAAGTCTTCGGCGCCAACTGGCGGCCCCGCATCTTCCGCAAAGTTCACGAGGCCTTCGGCGGCCACATCCGCGTGTTCGTCTCCGGCGGCGCGGCGCTGGACCCCGACATCTTCCACTATTTCAAACGCTTTGGCCTCACCATTTGCGAGGGTTACGGGCTGACCGAAACCTCGCCGGTGCTCACCGTCAACCCCCTGTCCGCCCCCAAAGCCGGCTCCGTCGGCCCGGTCATTCCCGGCATGGAAATCAATATTTTGCCCCTCGAGGCGGACGACGAAATCGGCGAGATCCTCGTGCGCGGCCCCTCGGTGATGCACGGCTACTGGCACAACCCCCAGGCCACCGCCGCGGTGTTCACCGAAGGCTGGTTCAAGACCGGCGACCTCGGCAAGTTTGACGAGGACGGCTACCTTTACATCACCGGCCGCCTCAAGGACATCATCGTCACCAGTGCCGGCAAAAACGTCTATCCCGATGACGTGGAGCACCACCTCCAGGGCCTGCCCGGCCTGAAGGAAATGTGCGTCATCGGCCTGCCCGGCCGGGACGGCCAGGGCGAGGAAGTCACCCTGGTAGTGGTGCCGGAGAATCCGGAGGCCCGCCCGGCCATCGAGGCGGCCGTGGCCAAAATCTGCGCCGACCTGCCCAGCCATCAGCGCGTAAGCCGGCTGGAGTTTCAAACGGAAGATTTGCCGAAAACCACCACCCTGAAAATCCAGCGGGCCAAGGTGCGCCAGCGTTATCTGGCCGGCGCCCGCCCCCTCAAACCCACCCCCGCCCCCGCCGTGGCCGCGCTGGCCGCCACCCCGGGCGAATCCCTCGCCGATACCAGCACCGTGGCGGTGGAAGTGGCCCGCGCCGTGGCCCGCGTGGCGGGCAACCTCACCCCCGCCGAAATCGAGCCCCACCATAAGTTACAAATGGATTTGGGCATTGACTCCATCGGCCGGGTGGATTTGCTGCAAACCCTCGAAGTCCGTTTCTCCCTGACCCTGCCGCCCGGCACGGAGGACAAAGTCCTGACCGTGCAGGACGTGGTCACCGTGGTGGAGCAGGCCCGCCAGCAACAGGCCGCCGCCCGGCCCCGCCGCACCCGCCGCCTGTGGGAGCGCGCCCAGGTGCCGCACGACGCCCTCCAGGCCGGCATGCGCCAGACCCGCGGCCGCCTGCTGCTGCGCGGCCTCTTCGAGGCCGTCACCGGCTTCATCATGAGCACGCACCTGCGCGTGCGCGGCGACGGCCTGGAGCACCTGCCTGCCCATGGCCCCTACATCCTGGCCGCCAACCATTCCAGTCATCTGGATCTGCCGGCCATCCGCAAAGTGCTGGGGCCGGCCGCGCGCAACCTCCACGCCATGGCGGCCAAGGATTACTTTTTCAACACGCCCTTCAAACGCTGGTTTTTCACCACCTTCCTCAACGCCCTGCCGCTGGACCGCGAAGCCAACGCCGCCGAAAGCCTCGCCGTGTGCAAAACCGTCCTCGACAGCGGGCGCTCCATCCTCATCTTTCCCGAGGGCACCCGCTCCATCACCGGCGATTTGCAACCCTTCAAGCCCGGCGTGGGCGTGCTGGCGGTGGAATTGGATTATCCCATCATCCCGGTCTGGATTCAGGGCGCCTATGACGCCCTGCCCAAGGGCCGCGTCATCCCCCGCCCGGGCCACATCGAGGTCCGCATCGGCCCGCCGGTGGATTTCTCGGTCCTGCGCGCCCAGCGCGAGCAGGCCTCCATCTCCGATCTCTATCGCCGCGCCGCCCACATCCTGCGCGAGCAGGTGGAAGCCCTGGCTGACCTCCCCCCGCTCAAGCCGGAGCCTTAACCCTCCCCGCCCGCCCAGTTCAACGGCGCATTTTCCATTGCCGCGCCCAAGCCACCCGCGCTAGTTTGGCGGAAGTGAAAACTGCCGCCGCTTTTGTGGTTGTGCTGGTCACCGCGCCGGACACCGACGCCGCCCGCCGCCTAGCCCAGGCCGTCCTTCAGGGGCGCGTGGCCGCCTGCGCCAATCTGGTCCCCGGCCTGGAATCGCATTACTGGTGGCAGGGCAAATTGGAAACCAGCTCCGAGGTTTTGCTCATCCTCAAGACCACCCGCCGCCAGCTTGCCGCCCTGGAAAAAACCATCCTCGCCCACCATCCCTACGACACGCCGGAAATCCTTGCCCTGCCCCTGGCCCAAGGCACGCCCAAATATTTGCACTGGCTGGCCGGCGAGGTACGCAAAGAAAAATCCGGCCATTCTTCCCGAACAAGCCGCCGGGCATCGCGAGACTCCAGCCCTGGTCCCGCCGGGGAGTGATGGCGCCGCCCCCAGCAGCCCGGCCCTTGAGTTCTACTCGGGTTTTGCGTTTGTGCCCGCCTCGCCCTGCCCCGGCGGGCGTAAGGTTGGCGCCTATTTGGCCCCCGCCCAAATCTCCTTGATGGTGTCTTCCTGATTGAAACCCTGGGGGAAATGGCGCTGCATGTTGGCGTAATACCAGTTGCGGCGGCCTTGCGGGGTATCCACCGGCGTATGCAGCACCCGGCTGCCGGGCATTTGCAGCCAGCCGTTGGGATCGTTGTCCCGCACCCATTTCCAGGCATACCGCAGCCACTCATTGCGGTAGTCCTCCGGCTGATGCGCAAACCAGGACATTTCATCATAGCCCCAAACCCAGAACTTCATGCCCGGCGTGCCCGGTTTGGCGCTGCCGCCCCAGTTGTCCACCTCCACCAGGTACGGCAGGCTCTCGCAGCGCCAGCCCGCGGGCGTCAATCCCCCGCGGCTGCGGCCGTAGAGGCTGTCCAGATAGCCTTTCTCCAAAATGCCTTTCTGCGGTTGCTCCAACACCTCTTTGATGCGGAGCGGAAACGAGTGAAAATCAAACAATAATTGCTCCCCGCGCCGCGGGCCGCCGTCCGGGGTGTGCGCATCGCACAACACCCAGTGGCGGCGCGCATGACGCGCGGCATACTGGCGCACCCGCGTCAACATGTCCCACCAACCGTCATAATTTTTATCCTGCCGCCCAATGAGCGCCACCTGCCCGAAGTGAATCGCCTCCATGCCGGCGCTGATGTAGGTGGTGGCCACGTGGTAAAACCACATGCGCGTTTCCAGTTTGGTCATGTCGGGCACGGTGGTATCCCGCCCCCAATGATTGAGGTACACGCCCTGATCAAACAGCATTGCCGCGTAGCGAAAGTTGCGGGTCTCCACCGGCACCCCGAAGGCCTGAAACACCTCCGGCGGAATGGGCACAGTCTCCACCTGCGGCGTCACAATCTCAAACACACACCCCTGCAGGATCAGCTCCGGCATCACCTGGTGGGTGCGCGCCGCAATCTCCCGCGCCCGTTGCACGCGGTTGGAAAACTGGTTTTCCCGTCCCCACATATAGAGCACGCGCCCCGCGAACCGCGCGCCAATGTTTTGCAGCATCCGCAGATTGTCCTCCGGACTTCCCTGGCCCGTGCAATAATCCATCATCGTGATGGCACGGGAAAGATAACGCTCCAAAACCGCCCGCGACATGGGGCCGTCAAATTGCAGTTCCGGATGGGCCGCCCGCAGCAGCGGCAAGCCCAAAAGCCAGATAACCAACCAAATGCCTGGTTTCATGCCGCCAGCGTCGCGAGCTGGCTTGCGGCTGTCAAGCGCCGCCCACAGGGCTGCGCTTCCCCTCTCCCTCACCCCGCCATTGCGGAACCGGGCGCGCTGTTTTATCCTCCGCGGCCATGAGCGACTTCCAGAAAGCGGACGGCATGATGTATGCCCCCAAGGGCAGGCCCAATGTGGTGTGCGCGCCCGGGGAGTTTCGCTTCGCGGCCATTGGCCTGGATCACGGCCACATTTATGGCATGTGCAATGGCCTGCTGGAGGCCGGCGGCCAGCTTGTGGCCGTGTACGATCCCGACCCGGAGAAGGTGAAACGCTTTTGCCAGACCTACCCCGGCGTCCGGGCCGCCGCCAGCGAGGCCGAAATCCTGAACGATGCCACCTTGCAGCTTGTGGCCGCCGCGCCCGTCCCCTGCCAGCGCACCCCCCTGGGCCTGCGCGTCATGGAGCACGGCAAGGATTACTTTGCGGACAAACCGGCCTTCACCACCCTGGAACAACTGGCCGCCGCGCGCGAAAAAGTGCGACAAACCGGCCGCCTCTTCGCCGTGTACTACGCCGAGCGCCTGCACTGCGAGGCCGCCCTGTACGCCGGCCAGCTCATCCAGGGGGGCCGCATCGGCCGTGTGCTGCATGTGGCCGGCCTGGGGCCGCACCGCATGAACGCACCCACGCGCCCGCCGTGGTTTTTCGACCGGCATAAAACAGGCGGCATTCTCTGCGACCTCGCCAGCCATCAATTCGAGCAATTCCTGGCCTTTGCCGGCGCCCGCAGCGCCCGGGTCCTCCACAGCCGCGTCACCAATTATTACGCCAGTCAATACCCCGAGTTTGAGGACTTCGGCGATGCCACCGCGGTGGCGGACAATGGCGCCACCTTTTACTGCCGGGTGGACTGGTACACCCCGGACGGCCTCGGCGCCTGGGGGGATGGCCGCACTTTTATCATCGGCACCACCGGCACCATTGAACTGCGCAAGTACCTGGACGTCGCCCGCGACCGCGCCAGCGATCATGTCTATCTGGTGGATGCCCACGGCGAGCATCATCTGGCCGTGCAGGGCAAGGTGGGCTTTCCCTACTTTGGCGCCTTGATCCGCGACTGCCTGGACCGCACCGAAACCGCCATGCCCCAGGCGCACACCTTTTTGGCCGCTGAACTCAGCCTGCAAGCCCAGGCTCAAGCCCTCCGACTCTAATCCATGACCTCTGCCCAATGGGAAACCCTCCGCCGTTGCGCCCGCGGCGAAGCCCTCCCCCATCTCCCCGTGGCGCTGATTGTGGACAGTCCCTGGATCCCCGGATACCTCGGCCTGTCCACCCTGGACTATCTCTTCGCGCCCGACGTCTGGCTGGAGGCCAACTTCCGCGTCATCCGCGAATTCCCCGACCTCATCTTCCTGCCCGGTTTCTGGGCGGAAATCGGCATGGGCGCCGAACCCAGCGCCTTCGGCTGCAAAACGCTTTTTTACCACGACAAAACGCCCCAGGTCCTGCCGCTGGTGGAGACCTGGGACGCCCTGCCCGAGTTGAGCGAACCCAACCCCGAAACCGACGGCTTCCTGCCCTATCTCCTGACGCTTTATCGCCGCTCCCACCCGCGGCTGGCCGAGGCCGGTCATGAGGTGCGCATCGTGGCGGCCCGCGGGCCGTTGACGCTGGCCACCCACCTGGTGGGCGTCAGCGAATTTCTCATGGGCCTCAAAACCGAGCCCGACAAGGCGCACCGCCTGTTGCAGGTGCTCGCCCGATTCATCACCCGCTGGCTCGAAGCCCAGGCCGCGGCGGCAGGCCCGGCGGTCCAGGGAATCATGGTGCTTGATGATATTACCGGCTTTCTTTCGCCCAAAGATTTTCAGACCTTCGCCCTGCCTTATCTGCAACAGATTTTCCGCGCCTTTCCCACAGCGTTAAAAATCTTCCACAACGACACCAACAACGTGGTGCCTTACCGTTTCCTGCGCGAAATTCCGGTGGACATTTTCAACTTCACCCACCTGCAGCCGCTGCCGCGCGTGCGCGAACTCTGCGGGCCCGATATCTGCCTCATGGGCAATGTCCCCCCGCTCGAAGTCCTCGCCCAGGGCACGCCCGGGCAGGTGGCCGAGGCCGTGCGCCACGCCCGGGCCGGCCTCGCCGACTCCCGGCGCTGGCTGCTCTCCGCCGGCGGCGGCGTCTCCCCCGGCACCCCCGGCGCGAATCTTTATGCCCTGGTGGCGGCTGCCCGGGCCGCATGATTTGGAATGGCCGCGCGCATCTGCGGTTGTCAACCGCTGCGCCTGACTTTATAAATAAAGCTATGAAAATAATTGCTCGTGCTCTGTCGGCCGCCGGCCTGGCCCTCTTGTCCCTGAGCCTGGGGGCGGCGAACGAACTCCCATGCCGCCTCGAGGTGGATGTCCACCGGCCCATCGCCCGGGTCAGCCCGGTCATGTGGGGCATCTTTTTTGAAGACATCAATTTCGGCGCCGACGGCGGCCTTTATGCCGAGCTGGTTAAAAACCGCTCCTTTGAATTCAACCAGCCGCTCATGGGCTGGCAGACCGTGCGACCGCCCGGCAGCACAGCCATGATTGGCGTCAGCTCCCGCGACCCCTTGCACCCCAACAATCCCCAATACCTGGATGTCACGGTGGGACCCGCGGATCACGGCGTGGCGCTGCTCAATGAAGGCTTTCGCGGCATGGGCCTCCGCCAGGGAGAATCCTATGTTTTTTCCGTCTTTGCCCGGCAGGTCAGCGGCGGCCCCACCGCCTTGAAGGTGGAATTGCTGGATGAACAGGGACAAGTCATCGGCCAGACCCGCCTCAAAGGCTTCCAACCGGCCTGGCTGCGGCACACGGCCGCGTTGACCGCCCGCACCACCGCCGCCCGCGGCAAACTGCGCCTCCTCTTCGAAGGCCAGGGCCGTGTGCACCTGGACATGGTCTCGCTCTTCCCGCGCCAGACCTGGAAAAACCGCCCCGGCGGCCTGCGCGCCGACCTGGTGCAAATGCTGGCCGAGCTGAAACCGGGGTTCATTCGCTTCCCCGGCGGCTGCATTGTGGAGGGATTTAATCTGGAAAACCGTTACCAATGGAAGAACACCATCGGCCGCCCGGAGGAACGCAAGCTCATCATCAATCGTTGGAACATGGAGTTCAAACACCGGCCCACCCCCGATTATTATCAAAGTTTTGGCTTGGGATTTTATGAGTACTTTTTGCTGTGCGAAGATTTGGGCGCCGAACCGCTGCCCATTCTGAATTGCGGCATGGCCTGCCAGTTCAACACCGGCGAGCTGGTGCCCCTCGAGCAGTTGGACCCCTTCATTCAAGATGCCCTGGATTTGATTGAATTTGCCAATGGCCCCACCAACACCGTCTGGGGCGCCCGTCGCGCCGCTATGGGCCATCCCCGGCCTTTCCACTTGAAATTCCTGGGCATCGGCAACGAGCAATGGGGGCCGCAATACCTTGAACGCTACGAACGCTTTGCCCGCGTACTCCAGCAGCGGCATCCGGAAATCCGCCTCATCTCCAGCGCCGGGCCGGACCCGGACGGCCCGAAATTCGACCTCCTGTGGCCCCGTCTGCGCCAGCTTCGCGCCGATATTGTGGACGAGCATTACTATCGGCCCCCGCAATGGTTTCTGGACAACACCCATCGTTATGACCGCTATGACCGCAACGGCCCGCGGGTGTTTGCGGGCGAATATGCCGCGCAAAGCGTCCGCACCGTCAGCCCCGACAACCGCAACAACTGGGAGTGCGCCCTCGCCGAGGCGGCCTTCATGACCGGCCTCGAGCGCAACGGCCAGGTGGTGCGCATGAGCAGCTACGCCCCGCTGTTTGCCCATGAGGACGCCTGGCAGTGGCGGCCCAACCTCATCTGGTTCGACAACCTGCGCGTCTATGGCACCCCCAATTACTACGTCCAGCAGGCCTTCGCCCGCCACCGCGGCGACTTGATCCTGCCCGCCCGCCTGCAGGGCGAGGTGGGCCAGCCCGAGCGTGTCTATGCTTCAGCCACCTTCGACGAAGCCGCCCTGGAAGTCATCATCAAGCTGGTCAACGCCACCGCCACCCCGCGCATGATCACCCTCCAGCTCAACGGCGCCACCCCCGCCGGCCGGGCTGGACGCGCCCTCATCCTGACCGGGGCCTTGACTGAGGAAAACTCCCTGACGCATCCCACCCGCATCGCGCCCCTGACCCAGCCCCTCCCCCCCACCGGGCCGGCCGTGGCGCATGTGGCGCCGGCCTATTCCTTGAGCGTGTTGCGCGTGCCGGTAAAGACTGGCGGGAAATAAGCAAGGGCGCCGGACACAACTTACAGGCAGTGCAGCGGTAAATCCTCCGGCGGGACGGCAGGCAGGGAGGCAGCCGCCTTCTCCTGCGGCGCGGGCACGGCGGGCCTGGCTGCCGGGCGCGGACGCGCAGAAACCGGCCGGGGTGCCGGCGCCGGTTTATCTTTGCGATACAAGCTGTTGGCCGCGCTGGTCCACGCCCCCATCTGCAGGCGGGCCGCCACCCACCGCAAGCTGGCCGCTGTTTCCGCGCGCACGCGCCGCGCAATGCGCACCTTTTCCGGATCCCCCTTGGGCCGCCGCGCCAGTTCCGCCTCCGTCCAGCCCAGGCGCGCCAGCTCCTCGCGCACGATCAGATCAGCCTGCTCACGCGCCAGCACCCGCCCCGGCTCGGCGGAGTTGCCGCGGCTCTCCTGCAACCATTGCAACAACGCGGCGCGAAACGCGTCACTCCCCATGCGCCAGCCCCGCCGCAACGAAGCCCAAAGCTCCGTCGGGGGATGCGCCGCCACCGTCCGCAACCGGGCGGCGAACTTGGCCCGGCCGGCATCGTCATCCTTCAAATCCAGGGCGTTGAAAACCGGGGCCACCTGCAGCCACGGCGGGCGTTGCGCCGGTGCCAGCAGGTAGTAACGCAAACTGCACCATGGATCCTCCGCCTCCGGCAGCGCGGGTGAACCCCCGCCGCCCGCCGCCAGATGCACATAATCCACCCCCGCCGGCAGAAAAGGCGCCTTCGGCTCAATCAACACCGAGCGATAACGGCCCGCCAACAGGTGACCGCGGCGTTGATGGCGGCGGTTGTACTTGATGGTAAAAGCCCCCAGCAACCATTTCATCCCTGCCACCAGGTTGGGGGCGGGCGTGTGCACCACCATTTCAAGGCGGCGCGCCACCAGGCGAAAAGCCAGCACCTCCCACTGAAACCGCTGGCAGGCTTGCTGCAGCGTGTCCCAAAATAAAACCCGGTCCTCCTCCCCGTGAAAGACCACCTCCCCACCGTTTCCCTCCGAGGCGAGGTAATAAACGGCGCCGGGAAATTCGAGGCGCAAGGGCCGAGCCATGCGCAGGATGGTTGCGGAGGAACCGCCGCCTGTCAATGCCACGCCATCCCCCGCCCTCCGGCAAAACCCGCCCTGTTGCCCGAAGGCAGCCTTGTCTCGCAGGCGGGCTTGTGCGTGCTGCGGCAGTCCCTTGCCAAAGGCATGGGCAATTTACCTCCCCACGGACGGCAGCCTTTGTGGAGCGCGCCCCCCACGGGACAGTTGCGCGTTATCCTTGCGCATCACCACAGAACCCGAATAATACCCCAACAAACCCATGAATGACCGTGCGCTTTTCTGGTTGCCGGTGCTCGCTGCTTTCCTGATCGGGCAGTCCCAACCCTCCGCCGCCGCCGCGCCCGCGGCTGCGCTGACCGGCCGCCGTCCGAACATTATTCTCATCTTAACGGACGATCAGGGCTACGGCGACCTCTCCTGTCACGGCAACCCGGTGCTCAGGACCCCTCATCTGGACCGCCTGCATGCCGAGGGCCGCCGCTTTTTGGATTTCATGGTCAGCCCCACCTGCTCCCCCACTCGCGCAGCCCTGTTGACCGGCCGTCATGAGTTCAAGTCCGGTGTCACTCACACCATTTATGAGCGGGAGCGCCTTGCGCTCTCCGCGGTCACTCTCCCCGCCCTGCTCAAACAAACCGGCTATCACACCGGCATCTTCGGCAAATGGCATCTGGGCGATGAGCGGCAGTACTGGCCCGACCGGCGCGGCTTCGAGGAGTTCTTTATCCACGGTGCCGGCGGCATCGGCCAGACCTACCCCGGCAGTTGCGGCGACGCCCCCGACAACCATTATTTCAGCCCGGTGATTCTGCACAACGGGCGTTTTGTCCCAACCACCGGCTACTGCACCGATGTTTTTTTCACGCAGGCGATCACGTGGATGGAGCGGGTGCGCGGACGGCGTCCCTTTTTTGCCATGATCACCCCCAATGCGCCGCACACCCCCTTGGAGGTGCCCCCGGAGTACGAGGCCCTGTATGCCGGGCGCGTACCCACCAATGTGGCCAAGTTTTTCGGCATGATCGCCAACCTGGATGACAACGTGGGCCGGTTGCTGGCCCGCCTGCAGGTCTGGGGCCTGGAGCGCGACACGCTGATCATCTTCATGAACGACAATGGCGGCACCCAGGGCGTGCGGTTGTTCAATGCCGGCATGCGCGGCCAGAAAGGCACCCCCTATTGGGGCGGCGTGCGGGCCGCCTCGTTCTGGCGCTGGCCGGGCGTCCTTCCACCGGGCGATATTGCCCCCCTGGCCGCCCACGTGGATGTCATGCCCACCCTCCTCGAAATCGCCGGAGCCAGAGTCCCGCCCACCGTGGCGCGTCAATGGGATGGACGCAGTCTCGTCCCCCTGCTGTTGGAACCTTCCGCGCCGTGGCCTGACCGCTGCCTCTTCACGCATCTAGGCCGATGGCCCACCGGCAAAGCCGCCGCGGCCAAATACCAGGATTGCAGCGTGCGTTACGGCCCTTACCAGATGGTCAGCGCGGGCAAAACCAGCGGCATCTGGGAGCTTTACCACCTGCCAACCGATCCCGGCCAGACCAACAACCTGGCCGGCCGGCATCCCGAGCTGGTGCAAAAGTTGTCCGCCTGTTATGACCGCTGGTGGGAAGCGATCCAGCCCGGCCTGATCAATGAAATGGCGGTGGGCCCCAAAATTAACCCATTCAAGGAGCTGTATTGGCGGCAGTTTGGCGGCGCGCCCACGCCGCAATTATTGCAAGGCATGAATCCCCAGCTCAAATTTTCGCCCGACGCCCTCCGGTAGCCGCCGCTAGCTCTTGATGTCGCGCAGGTGAAACACGGTGGCGCCGATCAGGAAGAAGGTGGCATTGAAGCCAAGCAACAGGCTCAACGACTGGCCGATGCGCCACCAGGGAATGGTCTCTTCAAAAATATAGACCCAGATGTTCAGGTGGTAGGTCAGAATCCAGTTCTGGTAATCCCGAAAATAGGGGATGTGTTGCAGAATAAAACTGATGAGCACCACTGACATGGCCAGGATGGTGGCCGCCGCCGGCTTGATGTTGAAGCAACTGAACATGAACGCCAGCGTCATGATGGTGACCGCCTCGGGAATCAAAAACACCTGCGCCAGCAGATAGCGCTCCAGGCCCTCCCCGGCATTGAATACACTGAATATGGATTGCTCCGGCGCAAAGACAAACAGCCCGCCCCACGGAAACCAGACCCGCGCGGACAGCAATCCCAGCCCGCCCAGGGCCAGCACCAGCAGGGCGGAAAACACGCACCCCGCCAGCCATTTCACCGCCAGCAACCGCCAGCGGGAGATCGGCCGGCATAAAATCATGCGCAGCGTGCCGTCCTCGCTCTCCTTGGCCACAAAATCCCCCCCCACCAGCGCCGAGTACAACGGCAGCAGGAAAATGGCGATCATCACCATCATGATGACCGCGATGGTCAGCGCACTGATGAACGACTCCGCCAGATATCCATTCTGATTCAGCAGCCGCTCAATGTGTCCGGTGGCCGTGGTGAACTTGAAGCCGAGGCTGATGGCGTTCTGCGCCAGAAGAAACATGGCAAAGCCAATGTACGTGCGCTTCTTGCCAAACAACTTCCACAACTCCCCGCGAAATTGGTGGTACAACATAGCTGGGTCACTCTGCCACGGCCGCGCCGGCGCGCTCGCGGTGCATGAGCGCCAGGTAAAAGTTTTCCAAGCTTTGCTCCTCGGGCGCAATCTCGCTCACCGGCAAACCGGCCTCCACCAGCCGGCGCACCACCTCCTGGCTGGTGGCCGCCGGGGCCAGTTGAATGGCCTGACCGTCGCGCGCGTCGCCGATCAGCCCCGCCCCGCGCAGCAAAGCCACCGCTCGCGCAAAATCCGTCGTCCGCAACCGCCACCACGCCCCCTGCCGCCGCACCTCCTCCAGCGGCCCTTCAAAGACCTTCCGGCCCTGATGCAGCACGGCAATGCGCGTGCACAACTGCTCCACTTCATTCAGCAAATGCGACGACAACAGAATCGTCAGCCCCAATTCCCGCCGCAGCCGCAAAATGGTGTGCCGCATCTCGTGAATGCCCTCGGGATCCAGGCCGTCGCCCGGCTCGTCCAGAATCAGCAACGCCGGCTGTGGCAGCAGCGCCTGGGCCAGTGCCAGCCGCGTCCGCATGCCGTGCGAGTAGGTCCGCACCGGGTGATGCTCCCGCCCCGTCAGTCCCACCCAGGCAATGACTTCCTGCAGACGCTCCCGCGGCGTGGGCGCCGTGAAGGAGCTGAGAATCTCCAGGTTGCGCCAGCCGGAGAGGTAATCATAGAACGCCGGAGTCTCGAAGATCGCCCCCACTTTTTCCAGCGCCCGCCGCCGGTTGGAGGTCACATCATGCCCCAGCAGGCGCACCTCCCCCGCATCCGGCCATACCTGGCCCAGCATCATGCCGATGGCCGTGCTTTTGCCGGCGCCGTTGTGACCCAGCAGGCCAAAGATCTCCCCCGCCGGCACGCTCAAATCCAGTCCGTCCACCGCCTGCCGGCGGCCAAAACGCTTGCTCACCCCCCGCAGCTCAATCAGGCTCATGGACGCGTCCCCTCCAGCACGAGCAGGTTTTTAATGTGGCCATCGGCATAAAGAAAATTGATGCCCTTCCCCTCCCCCCGGGCGGCATGAAAGGCCTCTTTGTCAAACATCAGCGGCATTTGGTGCGGATTGAAAGGCAGATTGAGCACCGTCAAACGATCCGCCGGCTGGTTGTTCAGCAAACTGTTCCAACTGTAGCTGGAGCCGGTGGTGTAAAAAAGGTCTTTGGTGTCTGAAGGACAGCGCAAAACATTGGTGTTGCCCAGGTAGGGAGCCAGCACCCGCTCCGGCCCGGCGGGCACATTCGTCGCCGGCGCGCCAGGCGGCTGATCGCGCATGATGGGCAGGCGGTTGTGGTGATCCTGCGTGTACAGTTGGATCGCCAGACCCACCTGGCGCAAATTACTGATGCAGGCCGCGGCCCGCCCCGCCTCCCGCGCGCGTGTCATCACCGGCAACAGCAACGCCGCCAGCAGGCCAATAATGGCGATGACCACCAGCAGCTCCAGCAGGGTGAACGCCCCGGGGCCGAAACCCCACCGCCCCCCCCGCCTGCACCGTTGTCGCGCCTGCTTCACGCCGTCCTTCAAGGATGAGGCCGCCGCCCGCCAAACGTGCGCCCGGATTCCATCAACCGTTGGATCTCCTCCAGCAGCGGCGCGACCTCGGCCTTCGTTTGCGCGGAGCTGGACGAGTAGAAAGTTTTCAGCCCCAGCACGGCGATTTTCTTCTGCAACTCTTCACTAATCACCGGGGCCTCCGGATCATTGCCCCACCGCGGCGGGGCTGGCCCGGCCCCCTCGCCCTGGGCCGCCATCTCCTCTTGCGCCTCCCGCAAACGCTTGAGCGCCTCCTGCACGGCGCGCTGGCGGCGCTCGGGCGGCATTTTCTCAAACGCCTCGATCATCGTCTTGAATCCGGTGGGCATGGTGGCCTCCACAAAGGCATCCTTTTCCGCCTCCGTCATCTGTTCAAACCACCGGCGCCATTCGCGATCCAGGCGCGCCCGCCGGCGCTCCTCCCATGGCAGGGCGTTGAGTTTGCGGGCCAGCTCCTCCAGCGCCTGCCCCCGCCGCGAAGGCGGCAGGCGGCTCAAATCCGTCTGCCGCATGTACTGCCCCACTTTTTCGGCGGTCATTTTGCTCTGCCGGGCCAGGGCAAAACCGCCCCATGCCGCCAGCCAGAGCAGCAGCA
The DNA here is from genome assembly GCA_026414565.1 of Verrucomicrobiia bacterium. Lineage (NCBI taxonomy): Bacteria > Pseudomonadati > Verrucomicrobiota > Verrucomicrobiia > Verrucomicrobiia bacterium. Next base: position 85,135 of record JAOAIT010000037.1, on the reverse strand, counting down.
GCCCGGCCACACCCCAGACCAGTGGTTTATAACGTGCCCCAGACACGGCAGTATTATGACTCCTTCCCGCAAAAAACGCCAAACGTCAACCGGGCCTTCCTTCCGCGGCCTGCAAGCCGCTCAGGGTTTGGGGGGACTGGTGGGCAGACGATACAAATCCGTCACGGCCCAGAGGTTGACCGGAGAAAGCGTGCGGCCATACTTGTAAAAGCGCGCGCTGCCGTCACAAAACACGTAATTCGCGCCGCCGCTGAAGTTTTGCCGGCGGGCGTTGTTGTGACGCCCCTGCGCCAGCACCTCCACATCGTCAAACCCGTCGTAATCCAGGAAGAAATCCCCGCGCTCATTCACCTTCTCCCCAAACGCGATGGTCTCCGAGGGGTGTTTGACGGCCCCCTCCGGGATGGGAGTGGGCGAGTTGGCCTGCTTGTAATACGTGGTGTTGGTCGAATGAAATGTCTGCACGTAATCCGTGAACGCATTCATGATGAAACTGCGCGGCGCCGCATCCAGCGGAAACCGCACCGGATCGCTGCGCGGGTGGGTCGCCCCGTCCGAATGCGGCTCATCCGGCCCATCCGCCGGACAAATCATCACCTTGGGGTTGGAGATTTCGTTGCTCATGCGCCCCGGCCACGCCGGCCCGTACATGCGCAGCGGAAACACCCCATCGTTGTCGTTCAGGTACATCCGCAGCGCGATGCCCATCTGGCGCATGTTGTTCATGCACTGAATCGTTTGCGCCCGCTGCTTGGCCGAGGCCAGCGCCGGCAGCAACATGCTGGCCAGCAGCGCAATAATGGCAATCACCACCAGCAGTTCAATCAACGTGAACCCGCCGGTGCGCGGCCTGCAATCTGTCTGAAAACTTTTGCGGCTCATAACCTTTAATATGACACCTGGACCGGCAGTTGCGCTACCGCCATTTTTGCGCAACCGTCTATTCCTTTAGACGGCATAAGCCGGCTTTGGTTTCAAAAAAAACAATTTAATCTTCCCCCCCCTTGCAGTCCCGCCTGCGGCGCGGGCCAAACCGATCGCCCCTGCCCCTCGCTCCGGCCCCAGGCTGCGCCTACCTCACCCGCGCGCCTGGCAGAATAAGCCCGGAAGCGGCAGCCGGGACGGGAAGAAACGTTGACAAGCCGGCGTTGAGCAGCAATAACAGCCTTATGAAAAACACGCAGCACATCTCTCGCCGATCGTTCTTGCGTCAGGCACGCAACCTCTCGCTGGGCGTGGGCGCCGCCCTGGCCAGCCCCAACATCTTCCTGAATGAAACCCGCGCCGCCACCGGGGAAAATCCCTCCGAGCTGGTGCGGGTGGGCTTCATTGCCACCGGCGGCCGGGGGGTACAAAACATGCAGTATTTCCTCAAGAAAAAGAATGTCTTTGCCCTGTGTGATGTGGACTCCAACAACCTCGCCACCGGGCAGAAGGCGGTGATCAAGGCTCAGGGCAAGGAGGTGCCCGGCTACAAGGATTACCGCAAATTGCTGGAGGACAAAAGCGTGGACGCGGTGGTGATTTCCACCCCCGATCACTGGCATGCCCTGCAGGCCATCCACGCCTGCCAGGCGGGCAAGGACGTGTATTGCGAAAAGCCGCTGACGCTGTTCATCGAGGAAGGCAAGGCCATGGTCAAGGCCGTGCGCCAGTACAAACGCGTGCTGCAAACCGGCAGCCAGCAGCGGTCCGATCCGCGTTTCCGCACCGCCGTCGAAATGGTGCGCGCCGGCAAAATCGGCAAGCTGCACACCGTCAAGGTGGGCATCACCACCGTCAACTGGGACAACAAACTGGATGACGTCAAAGACAGCGACCCGCCGCCCGAACTCGACTACGACATGTGGCTCGGCCCGGCGCCCTACCGGCCCTACAACCGGGCCCGCGTCCACTATTATTTCCGCTTTTTCTGGGATTATTCCGGCGGCCAGATGACCAACTGGGGCGCGCATCACCTGGACATCGCCCATTGGGGCATGGATGTGGACAACACCGGCCCGGTCGAAATCACCGGCCAGGCCCGCTATGACGAGAAAAAACGCTTCGAAGTGCCGGTGTGGAGCCTCATCCATTACAAATACCCCAACGGCGTGCAGGTGATTTTGGAGCAGGGCGCCAAAATGGGCACCACCTTCATCGGCGACAAGGGCGTCATTTACGTCAACCGCGGCGTGCTCAAGATGGGCGCCACGGAGAAGGAGGAGGATTTGGACGACATCCCGCCGATGAAGGACACGGACATCAAGCTGGTGTACATCAGCAATGATCATTACGGCAACTGGCTGGACTGCATCAAGACGCGCAAGGACCCGATCTGTTCGGTGGAAATCGGCCATCGCACCGCCACCGCCTGTCATCTGGGCAACATCGCGGCGCGCACCGGCAAGAAAATCACCTGGGATCCGGTCAAGGAAGTGATCACCGTGCCGGAATTGGCGCACTGGGCCACCAAGGCCTATCGCGCCCCGTGGAAGCTTCCGGTGTAACCCACCGGCACCACCTCGCAGGCGGCCTCCGGGCCGCCTTTTTGTTATGGACCCCAACCTGCTCAAAGAAACCGAGGCCCTGCGCCGGATGTGGGACCGCCATGACGCCGCCGATTTGCGCGATTACCTGGTGGCCAGTGTGGAGGACCCGCGGCTGAACCTCTCCAGCATCCTCATGCGCCATTTCCTCCTGGAGCTGCTTTTCGGCCCGCGCTTTGCCCCGCTGCAGGAGGCCGAGGTGCGCTTCTCCATGGCCATGAATTGGATGCTCCAGCGCTTCGAGCATCCCATGATTGATGAGGATGTGGAGAGTTTGCGCCGGGGCTTGCAACGCCCCATGGCGGTGGTGGAAGGCGTCACCCTGCCGCCTTTTTTGCATGCCGTGTACACCCGCCTGCCGGAAAAAATCGGCAGCGTGGAAGTCCCCAACTACCTGGACGCGCTGCTCACCCCGGACCTGCTGGCCATGACGCCGGTCCGGCTCCCCGAGCGCATTTTGAACACCTTTGCCCTCCTGTGGCGGCAGGAGCTGGCAGGCCAGACGGCTCCGCGCCTCACCGTGCTCGAACCCGCCTGCGGCTCGGCCAATGATTACCGCTTCTTTGCTCCTTTTGGGCTGGCGCCCTTCGTGGACTACGCCGGCTTTGATCTTTGCGCCAAAAACGTGGACAACGCCCGCGCCTTGTGTCCCGAGGCCCATTTTGCCGTGGGCAACGTGCTGGAAATCCCGCAGGAAAACCAGTCGGTGGAGGTGCTGCTCGCCCAGGACCTCTTCGAGCATCTCAGCCCGGCCGCCCTGGAGCAGGCCCTGGCCGAAATAACCCGCGTTACTCGCCGGGCGATGTGCCTCGGGTTTTTCCAGATGCACGAAGAGCCGGAGCACCTGGTCCGCCCCGTGGAGGAGTATTACTGGAATCGCCTGAGCCTGCCGCGGGTGCGTGAACGCCTGGAAGGGGCGGGCTTTGCCGTCCAGGCCATCCACCTGGATTCCTTGCTGGTGCGCCAGTTCCACGGCGAACCCACGCACAACCCCCATGCCTACGTGCTGCGGGCATGGCGGCGATGAGCCGGGCGCCATCCGCCTCAAGCCGTCACCGGCTCCGGCGTAGTGGAGACCGGCGCCGTTTCCGGCTGATCACTGAAATCATGATCGCTGCCCGCCGGCTCCAGGCCCAAATCTTTGAGCATCTGCAAATCCTGCTCCACCGGCCGGTTGAGCGTGGTAAGGTAATTGCCCACCATGAGCGCGCTGGCCCCCGCCATGAAAATCATGCTCTGCAAATCCCGCAAATTCACCGTGCGCCCCCCCGCCACCATGATTTCCTGGCGCGGCAGGATGAAGCGGAAACAGGCAATCGTTTTGAGGATTTCCAACGGAGGCAGCGGCGGCACATGCTCAAACGGAGTGCCCGGGATGGGATTAAGGATATTGATGGGCACCACGCTCGCCCCAACTTCGCGCAGGCTCAAAGCCAGTTCGCAGCGGTCTTCCCGCGTCTCCCCCATCCCGATGATGCCCCCGGAGCAGATGCGAATCCCGGCGTTGCGCAGGAATTTCAGGGTTTGAATGCGATCGTCGTAGGTGTGCGTGGTGCATTGCTGCGGGAAAAAGCGGCGCGAGGTCTCCAGGTTGTGCCCATACACCTGCACCCCCGCCTCCTTCAAACGATCGGCCACGCGCTGGCTCTTGATGATGCCCAGCGACACGTCCGCCCGTGCCTTGCCGCTGCGCGCCAGCTCCCGCACCCGCTCGCACACCTCGTCCAGCATCCGGCCCTCGCTCAGCCCCTTCCAGGCCGCCACCAGCCCCACGGCCGTCACCCCGTGGCGCATGGCCTCCTCCGCCGCCTGTTGTACCGGCTCCGGCTCCACAAAACCGTAACGCGGTGACTGAGTTTGGTAAAAGGCCGATTGCGCGCAAAACTTGCAATCCTCCGGACACCCGCCCGCCTTGGCGTTCACGATGGAGCAGAGATGGATGCGATTCCCCTTGAAATGCTCCCGGATGCGGTTGGCCCACGCCATCAAATCATAAATATCCGCGCTGCGCTCCAGGTGAAACAGCTCCAGCGCCTCCTCGCGCCCGATTTGTCCCCCTTCCAAAACACGGCGGCCCAGCGCCGCTATGCGCGCTGAGACATTGGCGTCAACTGATGAATGACTCATACTTGACGCAAAGTAATCTCCCCCTTCAGCCGTGCAAGCCAAAAATGTTCACCCCCCCGCCGGCAGGGCGCACGGCCAGCCGGAGGTTTTCCGCCTTGTCGGGGCGGCGGCCCGTGGCTATGCTCCGCCCGCTATGTTGGACGTGATTGCCAATCGGTTGCAGACGGCGGCGGAGAAACTGGCCCATTTGCGGAGGTTTCTTTGACGTCCCCAAATTGCAACAGCGGCTGGGGGAGCTGGAAACCCAGATGGCCGCAGAGACCTTTTGGAACAGCCGCGAGCAGGCGCAGAAAACCATCGAGGAAGCCAACGACATCAAGCGCAAGCTGGAACCCCTGGAGGCCGTCAGCCGCCAGCACGCCGATTTGAAGGTCATGCTCGAACTGGCCGAGGCGGAACCGCCCGAAAGCCAGGCCAAAGTGGCCGCCGAACTGGACCGCGACACCCAGAAGCTGCTGGAGGAAATTGACCGCCTGGAGCTGCGCTTTTTCCTCAGCGGCCCGCATGATCGCAACAATTGCATCCTCACCATCAACGCCGGGGCCGGCGGCACTGAAGCCTGCGACTGGGCCGAGATGCTCCTGCGCATGTACCAGCGCTGGTGTGAATCCCGCGGCTGGGAGGTGGAAGTCACCGACCTGCTGCCGGGGGAGGGTGCCGGCATCAAAAACGTCACCATGGTGGTGCGGGGCGAATATGCCTATGGCTATTGCAAGGCCGAGCGCGGCGTCCACCGGCTGGTGCGCATCTCCCCCTTCGACGCCAACAAGCGCCGCCACACCAGTTTTGCCAGCGTGGACGTGATCGCCGAAATTGAGGATGACACCGAGATTGTCATCCCGCCCAATGAACTGCAAATTGACACCTACCGCTCCGGCGGCAAAGGCGGCCAGAACGTCAACAAGGTGGAAACGGCGGTGCGCATCACCCACCTCCCCACCGGGTTGGTGGCCGCCTCCCAGGCGCAGCGCAGCCAGGCCCAAAACCGCGCCGCCGCCATGAAGCTGCTGCTCTCCAAATTGTACGCCCTCCGCGAAGACCAGAAAAAGGCCGAGATGGAGCGGTTTTACGGGGAAAAAGGCAGTGTCTCGTGGGGCAACCAGATTCGCAGTTACGTGTTTCAACCGTATCGCATGGTCAAGGACCTGCGCACCGGCGTGCAAACCGGGGACACCCAGCGCGTCATGGATGGCGATCTGGATATGTTTGTCAACGCCTGGCTCCGCGCCGGCGGCCCCACCAAACGCATGCAAGGCATCAAGGATGAGGACGAAGAATAACCCGTGGCGCCGCCGCGCCACTCCTTTCTGCCCGGAATGTCCCGCTCCCGGTGCGCTCCCGCTCCCGGCCGCCAGGAGCGCAGGCGGGCAGGAGCAGCAACCAGCATCTGCGCCCATCACCACCTGATCTCGTGGCCAACATTCTCGACACCATCGTCGCGCACAAGCAGCAGGAAATCGCGGCCCTGCCCCCGAGCCCCATCACCGCGGAGGAGCTGCGCGCGCATCTGGCACGCCGCGGCCGGCGCGATTTTCTCGCCGCGCTGCAACGGCCCCGCCGCGGGCGCCGGATGGCCCTGATTGCCGAGGTGAAAAAAGCCTCGCCCTCTGCCGGCGTCATCCGCCCGGACTTTGATCCCGTGGCGATTGCGCGAGCCTATGAAGCCGCCGGGGCCGACTGCCTCTCCGTACTCACCGATGAGCGTTTTTTTCAGGGGCATTTGGAATATCTGCGCCAGATCCGCGCCGCCGTCTCCCTCCCCCTCTTGCGCAAGGATTTCATCCTGGACGAGCGCCAGATTCTGGAAGCGGTGGAATGGGGAGCGGACGCGATTCTGTTGATCGCGGCCATTTTGGACGATGACCGGCTGCGACAGTTGCACGCGCTGGCCACCGCCGCCGGACTGGCGGCCCTGGTGGAGGTGCACGATGAAGCCGAGCTGCAACGCGCCCTCGCCCTCCGCGCCCCGCTGATTGGTGTGAACAACCGCGATTTGACCACCTTTACCGTGGATTTGGCCACCACCGAACGGCTTGCCGCCCAACTGGGACAGCACGCCTGCCTGCTGGTGGCCGAAAGCGGCATTCATACGCGCGCCGACGTGGAACGCCTGGAGCGGTGTGGCGCGCGGGCCATTCTGGTGGGCGAGTCGCTCATGCGCGCTCCCTCTTTGGAGGCCAAGGTGGCCGAGCTGCTGGGTTGAGCGGCAACCTCCTGCCTCCACCCGGGCCATCCCCCGCGCCGCCGTTTCCTTTTCATTGTTCATGCCCCAGTTCCTGCGGTATGTTGGCGGCAGGTTATGAAAATTGCGCTGGCGCAAATCAACACCATCATCGGCGACATGACCGGCAACCGCGATCGCATCCTGGCGGCCTACCAGCGCGGCGTGGCCGGCGGGGCGGATCTGGTGGTCACCCCCGAGCTGGCGATTACCGGTTACCCGCCGCGCGATCTGCTCCTGCGCCGCTCCTTCGTGGAGCAAAACCTGCGCGTGCTCGAGGAACTGGCCGCCGCCACCGGCGCCACCGGCCTGGTGGTGGGGTTTGTGGGCCGGCACGAAAACCGCCCCGGCCGCGAGGCCACCAACTCTGTGGCCCTCTTGAGCGAGGGCAAAATCCAGGCCCTCCGCCACAAAATGCTCCTACCCACCTACGATGTCTTTGATGAAGATCGTTATTTCGAGCCGGCCGTGGACAATGCCCCGGTGGAGTTCAGGGGCAAACGCCTGGGCTTGACCATTTGCGAGGACATCTGGAATGACGAGGATTTCTGGCGCGAACGCCGTTACCGCCGGAATCCCTGCCGCGATCTGGCCCAGGCGGGCGCGGAGGTCATCGTCAACTGCTCCGCCTCCCCCTGGCACCTGGGCAAAACCCGCACCCGCCATGACATGGTCTCCAGCATGGCCCGGCACATTGGGCGGCCGATTGTTTATTGCAACCTCGTGGGCGGCAACGATGAACTCGTCTTTGACGGCCAGAGCCTCGCCTTCGATGCCGCCGGCCGGCTCGTGGCCCGCGGAGCCGCCTTCGCCGAGGATTTTTTATGCGTGGATTTGAACCAGGCCGCACCGCTCAACTACGCCGAGCCGTGCGAGGAGGAGCAGGTGTATCAGGCGCTGGTGCTGGGATTGCGGGATTATCTCCACAAGTGCGGTTTCCGGGCGGCCGTGCTGGGATTGAGCGGTGGCATTGACTCGGCGCTCACCGCCTGCCTCGCCGTGGCCGCCCTGGGCCGGGAGAATGTCCGCGGGGTTTCCCTGCCCTCCCAGTACTCCAGCCAGGGCAGTCTGGATGATGCCCGTGCGCTGGCGGAAAACCTGGGCATCAAGTACCACGTCATCCCCATCCAACCGCCCTTCGATAGCGTCAAAGGCCAGTTGCGCGAGCTGTTTGCCGGGCGGCCGGAAGATGTGACCGAAGAAAACATCCAGGCCCGCCTGCGCGGCGTCATCCTGATGGCCCTCTCCAACAAATTCGGCGAGCTGCTGCTCACCACCGGCAACAAGAGCGAAAGCGCCGTGGGCTATTGCACCCTGTACGGTGACATGTGCGGCGGGCTGGCCGTCATCAGTGACGTGCCCAAGCAGATGGTGTATCGGCTGGCCCGCTGGATCAATCGCGAGCGCGAGATCATCCCGCAGGCCTCCCTCACCAAGCCGCCCTCCGCCGAGCTGCGCCCCAACCAGAAGGACCAGGACTCCCTTCCCCCCTATGAGGTGCTGGACGCTATTCTGGAGCGCTACGTCGTCCAGGGGCAAACCGTGGCCGAGATTCTGGCCGCCGGCTTTGCCGAGGCCGACGTCCGCCGCGTGGTGCGCCTGATTGATTTGAGCGAGTACAAACGCCGCCAGGCCGCCCCCGGCCTCAAAGTCACCAGCAAGGCCTTTGGCATGGGCCGGCGCCTGCCCATTGCCCAACGGTTTCGTGAGATTTAACCCCCTATGCAATGGACCGCCCGGCAGTTCACCTTCACCTTCCCCCGCCCCCGGCTGGTCATGGGGATTGTCAATGTGACGCCGGACTCATTTTACGACGGCGGCCGCTATTTCGGCGTGGAGGCCGCTGTGCAGCATGCCCTGGACCTGGTGGCCGAAGGCGCGGACCTCCTGGACATTGGCGGTGAATCCACCCGCCCCGGCGCCGAGCCGGTCCCGGAAGCCGAGGAAATGCGCCGCGTGCTGCCGGTCATTGCCGCCCTGGCGGAGCGGGTGACCATCCCGCTCTCCATTGATACGGTTAAACCCGCCGTGGCGGCGGCGGCGATTCGGGCCGGGGCGAGCATCATCAATGACATCGCGGCTCACCGCACCGACCCCGCGATGTGGGAGGTGGCCGCCGCCACGGGCGCCGGTTATGTGGCCATGCACATGCAGGGCACGCCGGCGACCATGCAACAACATCCCGAGTATCAGGACGTGGTGGCCGAGGTGGACGCCTTTTTCGGCGACGTGCTGGCCCGTTTGCAGGCGGCGGGGGTGCGCCCCGAGCAGACGGTGCTCGATGTGGGCATCGGCTTTGGGAAAACTGTGGAGCATAATTTGCAGTTGCTCGCCGCCCTGCGCCAATTTAAAAGATGGGGGCGGCCTCTGCTGTTGGGTGTTTCCCGCAAATCATTCATCGGGAAACTCCTGGGCGCAGAGCCGCCAGAGCGCCTGCCGGGCAGCCTGGCCTGCGCCTGTTGGGCGGTCGAGCAAGGGGTGGACATCATCCGCGCCCACGACGTCCGGGCCACGGTCCATGCCGTGCGCATGACCGAGGCGTTGCTGGCCCGCCAGCTTGCATGATGGAATGGCTCTTACAACTGTGGCGACCGGCGCTGGAAATCCTCATCCTCGCGGTGGGGATTTACTACGGCTTCATCCTCATCCGGGGCACCAAGGGCGCGCCGGTGCTCACCGGTTTTCTGGTCCTGCTCCTGGCCCTCACCTTCGTGACGGTGGTGCTGGATTTGAAGGTGCTCCGCTGGCTGCTTACCACCTTCTTTGCCTTCTTCCTGGTGGCCATTCTCATTCTCTTCCAGCCCGAGTTGCGGCGCATCCTTGCCGAACTGGGCAGCACCTCGCTCTTCGCGTCCGCCCACGAGCAACGCGAAAACATTGAAATCATCGTCCAAACCTGCGAGCGCCTCTCCGAGGCCCGCATCGGCGCGCTCATTGCCATTGAACAGTCCATTCATGTCCATGATTCGGTGGAATCCGGCATTCCGGTGGACTGCGAGGCCACGCCGGAGATGCTGGAAACCATTTTCTTTCCCAACAACGCCATCCATGACGGCGGGGTTATTTTGAAGGGGGACCGCATCCTCTACGCCGCCTGCATCTTCCCCCTGACCCAGCAGCAGGGCCTCAGCCCCTCCCTAGGCACGCGACACCGCGCCGCCATTGGCTTGAGCGAGGAAACCGATGCCATCGTGGTGGTGGTTTCCGAGGAAACCGGCCTGATTTCCGTGGCCTACCGGGGGCAGTTGACCCGCGGCCTGAGCCTGGAGGAGCTGCGCGCCTTCTTGAGCAACCTGATGGTCAAGGCCAAACCGCCCCGCTGGCTGTCCCGCATGCGGGATTATCTGCCCCAGCGTTTCCGGCCCGCTCCGCCGGTGGCCACCAAAGCGGAGATGAAATAAGCCATGCCCCTGCAAAAAATCATCTTCCACAACTTTTGGGCCAAGGTCTGCTCCCTGCTGCTGGCCGTGATGATCTGGCATGTCGTCAACACTTGGCAGCAGGGCGGACGCCTGGAGCGCACCCCCGTGGTGGCCGCCGCCGAGGTCACCTTTTACCGCCATCCCATCACCGTCATGAAGTCCGCCGGAGATGAACGCGCCTTCCGCGTCTCGCCCGCCACGGTGGACGTGACCCTCAAGGGGCCGGTGGAGATCATGAACAAGCTCCGCAGTGGCGACCTCATGGTGTACATCAACCTGGTGGACCTGGGAGATGCCCCGCCCCTCCCGCTCAAAGTCATGGTCCACCATCCCCCCGGCGTGGCCGTCACCCGCGTGGACCCGCCGGAGGTCCAGGTGGCCCGCGTCCGCTGAACCCTCTTATCCTTATCCCTTATGAGCAATGGCAAACGCATCTTCGGCACCGACGGCGTCCGCGGCATCGCCAACATTGAGCCGGTGACCGCCGAAACCGCCCTCAAACTGGGCCGGGCCGCCGCCCATGTCTTCAAAAACCTGCCCGGCCCCTCCCGCGGCCGCGGCCGACATAAAATCGTCATCGGCAAGGACACCCGCCTCTCCGGGTACATGCTCGAAAACGCCATCTCCGCCGGCATTCTCTCCATGGGCGTGGATGTGTTGTTCATCGGCCCTCTGCCCACCCCCGGCGTGGCCTACGTGACCCGCAGCCTGCGCGCCGATGCCGGCATCGTCATCACCGCCTCGCACAACCCCTACGACGACAACGGCATCAAGTTCTTCCGCGCCGACGGCTACAAGCTCGACGACGCCGTCGAGGCCGAGATCGAAGACCTGGTCTTCTCCGGCCGCATTGACAGCATCCGGCCCACCGCCAGCGCCATTGGCAAGGCCGTGCGCATTGACGACGCCCTCGGGCGGTACATCGAATTTGCCAAGGCCTCCTTCCCCAAGGGGCGCACCCTCGAAGGCCTGCGCATCGTGGTGGACTGCGCCCACGGCGCCGCCTACAAATCCACCCCCTGCGTCCTGCGCGAGCTGGGGGCCGAAGTCCTGGTTTTTGGCAACCAGCCCGACGGCCTCAACATCAACCGCGAGTGCGGCTCCATGCACCCCGAAAACCTCTGCGCCCGCGTGCGCGAATTTCGCGCCGATGTCGGCATCGCCCACGATGGCGATGCGGATCGCGTGCTGCTCTGCGATGAATTCGGCCGCCTGGTGGACGGCGACGACATCATGGCCATCACGGCCCTGGACATGCTCGCGCGCGGGGTGTTGGTGGAAAAAACGCTCGTGGCCACCGTCATGAGCAACGCCGGCCTGGACGCCGCCATCACCGCCGCCGGCGGGCGCGTCCTGCGCACGGACGTGGGCGACAAGAACGTCATTGATGAAATGCTGCGCGGCGGGTACAACCTCGGCGGCGAGCAGAGCGGCCATCTGATTTTCCGCGACCACAGCACCACCGGCGACGGCCTGGTGGCCGCGCTCCAGGTCCTGCAAACCATGACCGCCACCCAAAAACCGCTCTCCGAGCTGGTCAAGTGCTGGACCCGCTTCCCCCAGAAAAACGTCAACCTCAAGGTCCGCGAAAAACGCCCGTTTGAAGAACTGGACGGCGTGGGCGAGCTGGTGCGCCAGGCCGAGGCAGAGCTGAAAGCCCAAGGCGGCCGCGTGCTCTTGCGTTACTCCGGCACCGAGCCAAAAGTGCGCCTGCTGCTTGAAGGCCGCGACGCCGCCACCCTGGACCTCTGGGCGGCCCGCATCATGGAATGCCTCCGCCGCCAGATCGGAGCCTGACCGGCGCCGGGAGCCGCCCTCGCTTTGCCTCCCCCAAATACCCCCCATCGCGCATACCTCCCGCCGCGCGGCGGATGCTCCGGGGTTGCGTTGCCAAACCAGCCCGCCCGGTGTACGCTGCCCGGCGTGCGTCTGGGATGGCATACCCTGATCCGCAAGCTGCCCGCCACCACCGCGTGGGCCGGGCTGGTGGCTGGCCTGACGGGCTTGCTCGCTGCGCAACCGGCCGCACCTCCGCCTTTGCTCAGCGTCCCGGATATGGGACTGCGGGTGGCGGCGGGTTTTCGTGCCCAATGGCTGGCCGAGCCGCGGCTCACCCCCAACCCCGCCGCCCTGGCGGTGGATGCCTGGGGACGCATCCTGGTAGGGGGCACCGGTTACATTCGCGTGCTTCAGGACGCCGATACCAACGGCGTCGCCGAAAGCATCACCCTCTTCACCCTCGCGCCCGGCTCCGTAACCGCCTTGGCCGTCGAAGGCTCCGGCCTGCTGGCCATCGTGGATCAGACGCTCTGGCGGTATCGCGACAACAATCAAGACGGTGTGGCGGATGGCCCCCCGGAGCGGCTGCTCACCTTCAGCGGCCCCGCCAACGCCTGGCGGGCCTTGCGCCAGGGACCCGACCGCTGGTGGTACGTGCTGTGCGGCGCCGGCGACATCCCCCAACGCGGCTTTGTGCCGTTGGACAGCTCGCCCGTTACGGTGGCCGACGCGGGGGCGCTCTACCGTTTCAGCCCGGATTGGAATGAATACGAAATCGTGGCGCACGGCCTGCATCATCCGGGCGGCCTGGACGTGAACGGGGCAGGCGACTGGTTCACGGTGGACGGCGAAGCGCATGGCGATTGGGGCCTCCCGTGGTTCGCTCCGGCCACGGTTCACCATCTGGCGCCGGGCGGACATCACGGCTGGCGCTCCGCCGTGGGCCAGGGAGCAGCAGCAGGCCGCGCGCGCCCGGATTATTATGGGGACACTGTACGCTCCGTCACAGACCTCGGGCGGGCGCGTCCCAGCGCGGTCGTGGCGTATGAGCATCATCAATTCCCCGAGCGCTATCATCACAGTCTTCTGGTGGCCGACTGGGCCTATGGCCGCGTGTTCTGTGTGCCGCTCTCCCCCCACGGCGCCACCTACTCCGGCGCCCCGGAATTGCTGCTCGAAGCCGAAGGCCGCTCCGGCTTTGCCCCCACCGCCCTGGCCGTGGCCCCCGATGGCTCGCTGTTGATTGCTTCCGGCCGCGGCGGCCAGAGCGGCATCTGCCGTTTGACTTATCCCCACCCGGACCGAATTGTGCGGGATGTCCTGCACCTGGTGCGCAGTGCCGGGACGCTCGAATCCACCCTCGCCGTGCCGCATCCGTGGGAGGCCTGGAGCCGGGCCGCCTGGCAGCCGGTGGCCCAGCGCCTCGGCCCCGAAGTTTATGTCCGTGCCGTGGTGGATCCCTTGCGCCCGCCGGAGCAGCGCGCTCGTGCCATCGAGATTTTGGTCCACACCTTCGACGGCCTTCCCCCACGCGAGGCGGCTGCTGCCGCCCGCGCTCCTGAACCGGAAGTCCGCGCCCGGGCGGCATGGGCCTTGGGCGTTAAACCATCCCCCGGCTTCACCGGCATCCTGCTGGACTTGGCGCTGGATGCGCATCCTTGGCCGCGCCGGGTGGCGTTGGAGGCCCTACAACACCGTTACTTGGAGCTGGAAAACCTCTCCCTGCAACCGGTCCTGCGGGAAAACCTGGGCCACGAAGACCCGCGCCTCCGGCAACTGGCCGCCCGGCTGTCCTCGCGCCTGCCCCAGCCGGCATGGGAAAAGCTCCGCCAAGGGTTGCGCGCTGACGCTCCCTCGCGGCTGGGTACGGCCCTGGTCTTCCTCCTGCGCGAGCCTGCCGCCACCTGGCACACCAACGCCCTGGAGCTGGCCCTCGGCGCCTGGAATGCCACCAGCGACATCAGCCTGCGCATTGAGGCCATCAGCTTCATCATCAAGGCCTTGGGCGATGACCGCCGGGTCCAACCCGGTTGGGATGTCTTTGCCGGCTACGTTCTGCCCACTTCTTTCCAGGGGCACGAAATGGATCTGCGCCGCCTCCGCCTGACCGCCCGCACGGCCTTTCCCGCCAGCCACACCATTTTGGATGTCGAGCTGGCCCGCCTCCTGGCCATGTTGGCCGACGACGATCCCCGAACCCCGCGCAAGGTGGTGGAGCGCATTCAAGCCAGCACGCCCCCCTCCCTGGACTTCCATTATCTCGCTGTGCTGGCCCGCCTGCCGGTGGCCCGCGAGCCGGCTATTACCTCCGCCACGGCCGACGCGCTCACCGGCTTGGGCCGCAAACTGGCCGGCGTGCCCCCGGAATCGCTGGCAGGCTGGAACCCCCGGCTGGCGGAACTGGGCCGCCATCTGCTGGCGCGGGATCCGGCGCTGGCCGAAGCCCTGGCCCGGCATCCGGAACTGCCGCGCCCCGCCTTGTTGCCGCTGGTGCCGCTCCTGAATGTGGCGCAACAACGGCAGGCCGCCGCGCGTTTTCTGGCTGCCGCACAACGCGATGCCAACTTCCCCTGCGTGCCGGAACTCTTGCAGGTGCTCGCCTCGCTGCCGCCCGAGCAAACCCGCAGCTTCCTGCGCCGCCGGTGGCCCACCGTGGACTTGCCCCGGCAATGGGAAATAGCGGTGGAACTGGCGCGCGCCCCGGAATTGACGGATCGCCCCATCTTCCTCGCCGCCCTGGAAGCCGCCCCCATGGATGTGGTGGAGGCTTGCGTCAAGGCGTTGGCCGCCCTCCCCCCGGACAATGCCCCCCGCAATGTGGCCCCGGTGGCCCGGGCCTTGTGGCGGCTGGCAGGCCTGCCGGAGCAGGCTCCCTTGCGCCAACAAGTCCTGCGCCTGCTGGAACGGCAGACGGGACAAAACTTTGATGTGGCCGAAACCAATGCCCCTGCCGCCGGGGCGGGGGCAGTGTATCAACCGGTTTGGAATTGGCTGGCTCAACATTATCCCACCGCCCTCCAAGACACCAATGCCCCTTCTGCCGCCGCCTTGAAGGCACTGGAACAAGTCCTGCGCTCCACCCCCTGGGCCAAAGGCGATGCCCAGCGCGGCGCGGCGCGTTTTGAACGCTCCTGTGCTGCCTGCCATGCAGATCCCCTGCGCACCCCGCCGCTGGAGCTTGGGGCAAGCCGATGGCCGCCGCTGGAATTATTCCCTCACATTGCCTACCCCCATTGGCGCGTGGCCGAGGAATACCGCCTGCGGGAATATCAACTGACCAGCGGGCAAAGCATCAAAGGACGTCCCCTGTTTGAAGGGATGGAAATGCGCCTGGTGCAAACCGCCCAGGGCGTGCTGCGGTTGCGAGCCGCTGAAATCCGGCGCTCCCTGCCGGCCTCCGGCTCCTTGATGCCCGATTCCCTTCTCAAGGGTTGGCCCCCCGCTGACCTGGCTGATTTATGGGCCTTCCTGCGTGACTACCAAGGTTGGCGCTGAACCCGCCCGCGCTCACGGGCGGGAGCCGGCCTCCCCCAAACCCGTCTCAAAATCCGTAGGCTCCACCCAGCCCGGCTGGAGTTTTTCCCCCCGCTGAAAGCGCTCATAAAAACCGCGAAACTGCTGCTCCGCATACGGATATTCGTCGAACACATGGCCCCGGCCTTCCATCCGCGGATCCCCCTGCGCCCGCAGAGCGGCGTGCATGCGGGCCTTCATGGCGGCCAGCGTTTTGCGGGCGGTGGCTGCTGCCGCCAGATTCGTCAGGCAATCAGGATCCTCCCGGAGGTTGTACAATTCCTCGGCTGGACGTTTGCCAAAACAAAGCTCCCAAAACGCCTTTCCTTCCCCCCGGCGCCGCTGCTCCAGGATCAGGGTCTTGGTAGGGCTGCCATCGCAGTTCAAGTAGCCGGTTTCCGGATTGCAGGCAGGCCAACGATCCGGCGCCGCATTCCAAAGGTACAACCAATCATCCTGCAAAATCCCGCGGATGGGATAACCAACATCGCCGGGGCGTCCCACGTCATGCCGCTCCTGACCCACCAGCAAAAAACGGCGCTGCCCTCGCTCCACCCAGCCCCCGCGCTGGGCACGAAAAATTGGCACCAGACTCCGCCCGGCCATCGGAGCCATGCCGGACGCTGCGGGCAACACCCCGGCCACTTCCAGCAAGGTGGGCGCCAGATCCACCAAACTGACATAATCCTCGATGACCCGCCCCGGACGGCGGATGCCCTGCGGCCAGCGAATGGCCAGCGGCATGTGCGCCGCCAGCTCATAGAGATTGCCCTTGGCCCGCGGAAACGGCATGCCGTTGTCGCTGGTCACGATGACCACAGTGTTGGAGGCCAGCCCGCGCTCGTCCAATAATTCCAGCATCCACTGCAAGTGCCGGTCAAAATGCTCCACCTCAAAAGCATAGTCCAACATATCCTGCCGGACAGTGGGCGTATCCGGCCAGCAGCCGGGCACCCGTTCAATGTCCTCCAGACGCCTGCCGCCTTTGGCCGTGCCCACGCCAGCTTCATAGGCCCGATGCGGCTCCATGCCACCATACCAGAAACACCACGGCTGCCCGGCAGGCACGGCGTCCAGAAAATCCCTGAAATTCGCCGCATAATCATTATTGGACATCGCCCGCGCCGGCGGGGGTGCCGTGCGCCGGTCATAACCGCGGCCGGCAAGCGGGCGCGGTTGCTGGCGGGCGTCCAACGCCACACCCGGGCCCCAGCCCTTGCCGGTCTTGCCGCAAAAATAACCCTGTTCAGCCAGCGCCTCTGGGTAGGTTTTGAACTCCTGCGGGAAGTAGCAGACATGATTGGCCGCTTCCTTGAGCTGCCAGGGATTGCGCCCGGTGAGCAGACTGGCCCGCGACGGGGCACATTTGGCATTGGGGGTGTAGGCCCGCTGAAATAACAGCCCCTCGCGGGCCACGCGGTCAAATGCCGGGGTCTTCACCCACCGGCAGCCATACGCGCTGGCATGGGGATGGGACCAGTCATCGGCAATGGCCAGGAGTATGTTGGGCCGGGCCGCCGGAGCGGCGCAGGCTGCAACCGCCAACAATCCCGCCCCAAGAAGCCAGGTCTTCATGCCTCCATCAAACCACGAAGATAATGCAAAATCAGCTCCGGCAAATCCTTGCTGTAGCCCCCCTCCAGCACATGCGCTGCCGGCACTTCCAAGCCGCGTATTTGCGCGCCCAGCCAGCGGAAATCTTCCGCCTCCAAGGTCTCCTGCGCCAAGGGATCGCGGTGGTAGGCATCAAATCCCGCGGAAACCAGCAGGAAATCCGGCTGAAAGGCCCGCACTTTTTCCAGCGCCTCCGCCAGCACGGCGCGATACTCCGGGCGCGGGGTGTGGGGCGGCACGGGATAATTAAAGCAGTTGCTCCCCCGATGCCGCAGCCCCGTGCCGGGATAAGCGGGCGATTGATGCACCG
Organism: Verrucomicrobiia bacterium; assembly: GCA_026414565.1. Lineage (NCBI taxonomy): Bacteria > Pseudomonadati > Verrucomicrobiota > Verrucomicrobiia > Verrucomicrobiia bacterium. The sequence continues at coordinate 67,621 of JAOAIT010000037.1, read as the reverse complement.
AGCAGAACAACATCCCCGGCTGATCCAGCAGAATGTCCTCGGTGCCGTTGCCGTGGTGCACATCAAAATCAAATACCGCCACCCGCCGCGCCCCGGCCGCACGCGCTGCATACGCCGCCACCGCCACGTGATTGAAATAACAAAAACCCATGGCCTCCCCCCGTGTCGCGTGATGTCCCGGCGGGCGCATCAGGCTGAAGGCGGCCTCTCCCTGGCGGGCCAGGTTGACTGCGGCCAGCGCCCCCCCGGACGCCCGCAAGGCGTGTCCGTAAATATCGGGATACGCCGGCGTATCCGCATCGAAATCCCCCGCCGGCTGGCGCACCGCCTGCACCAGGGCCGGCTCATGCGCCGCTAAAAGTGCCGCTTCCGTCGCCGGCTCCGGCACCAACCAGGCAAGGGACAATTCCTTCTGGGTTTTCAGGCGGGCCATCGTGGCCAGGATGCGCTGGGGCCGTTCGGGATGGCCGGGCGCGGCATACTCCACGCACCGTTCATCGGTGATGATGGTCATGGCGTGATTATAAAGGCACCACCACCGCTGCGCACGCGGAAAGCGGTAAAGCCGGAAGAGGCCACGCGGCCCACCCCGCCTTAGGTGGCCTGCCGGGGACGCGGTTGGGTCTGGCTCAGCCAGCGGTGAATGCCCTGGGCGGCCTTGCGGGCGTCGCGCACGGCATACACCGCCAGCGCCGCGCCGCGCACCATGTCCCCGCCGCTGAACACGCCGGGCACACTGGTCATTTGATTGTCATCCACAATCAGCCCGCCCCATTCATTGGCCGCCAGCCGGCTCATGTCCGAATCCTTGGGCCAGCGGACCGGATCAAATCCATAAGCCACCAGCACCACATCCGCCGGACATTCAAACTCCGAGTTGGGCACCGGCACCGGCTTGCGCCGGCCCTGGGCATCGGGATCGCCCAGTTGCATGCGTTGACAGCGCACCCCCCGGACCTCCCCGCGTTCATTGCCCAGCACGGCGATCGGATTGGTCAGAAAACTGAACCGTGCCCCTTCCTCCAGCGCATTGAAAAATTCCTTCCGGCTGCCGGGCATGTTGGCAAAGTCCCGGCGATAAAGGCACACCGCCTGCCGCGCCCCGCAACGCAGCGCCGTGCGCAGACAGTCCATCGCGGTGTCGCCGCCCCCCAGCACCGCCACCCGTTTGCCCTGCACGTCAATCTCGCCGCCCTCAAGCAAAATCCCGGCGTTTTTCTGCGCCAGAAACGGAATCGCCTGGTAAACCCCCTGCAACTCCGCCCCCGGCACATCCAGCGGCTTGGCCTGCTGCGCCCCAATGGCCAGAAACACCGCGTCAAACTCCCGCAACAAATCATTCAAGCCAAAGTCCCGTCCCAGCCTGACCCCCAGTTTGAATTTCACCCCCCGTTGCTTGAGAATGTTGACGCGGCGCTCCACCACCCGTTTCTCCAGTTTGAAGGCGGGGATGCCGGTAACGAGCAGACCGCCGGCCACCGGCAGCGCCTCGTGCACCACCACCTCATAGCCCATTTTGGCCAGCTCATCCGCGCAGGCCAGGCCGGCGGGGCCGGACCCCACCACCGCCACGCGGAAACCGTTGGGCGGGGCGACGGCGGTGTTGATGGCCCCGTGTTGCAGGGCGTATTCGTTGAGAAAACGCTCAATGGCGCCAATGGAAATCGGCTCGGTTTTGCCATCCACCAGGCAATGCCCCTCGCACAACCGCTCCTGGGGACAGATGCGCGAGCAGATTTCCGGCATGTTGCTGGTCGCCTGCGAAAGCTCGGCCGCCTCCAGAAAATGGCCCTCCGCCACCAGCGCCAGCCATTCCGGGATGCGGTTGGAAAGAGGGCAGCCCTTGACACAGTTGGGGTTGTGGCACTGGACGCAGCGCGCCGCCTGCTCGCGGGCGGTCTGCTCGTCCATCTCCGTGTAAATCTCAAAGAAGTCCGCCACGCGCTCCACCGCCGAGCGCTTGGGAGGCTCCACGCGATCCACTTCGGCCCAGGTGTACTTGCGTAATTCTGGTTCGGCGCTGATCATGGCGGCAAACGGCTCGGAGCCGTGGCAAAGGGCGCTTTACGCCCTAACCATACCCCCAGCTCCGCCCCGGCGCAATGCTTTCTGCGGCCGGCTCACCCCGGGGAGCTTAGCCTGCGGCCCCCGCCTTGCGGCGCTCCTTCCATTCCCAATACCAGGCCACGGCCACGCTGATTTCATACAAAAGCTGCAGCGGCAACGCCATGGCCAGCATGGTGAAGGGATCCCCGGAGGGAGTCACAAAAGCCGACAATACCAGGTTGCCAATGATGGCCCACTGACGGAAGCCCTTGAGTTTCTCGTAGTCCAGAATGCCGATCTTCACCAGGACCAGAATCACCACCGGCAGCTCAAACGTCAGCCCCATGCCCAGCATGAACTTGATGACAAAGCTGATGTAGGCATCCCCGCGCCATTCGTCCGCCCCAAAGCCCAGCCAGCGGGAAAACTCCACGGTGGCCCCAATGGCCAGCACCATCACAATCAGATAACAAAACGCCACCCCCAACAGAAATAGACCCGTACCATAGGCCACAGCGCGAAAGAGAATCTTTTTCTCGTGCACGTGCAGCGCCGGCAGAATAAAGGCGCCCAGGAAATAAAACACAAACGGCGAGGCCACCACCAAACCACCATAGAGCGCCAGTTTCAGCGCCACCATCACCCCTTCAATCGGCCCGTAATTCTTGATGACCACCAGCGAGGGCGGCGGCACATCCGGCTCCCCGTAGTGGGGCTGCAGCGCCAGAACGGTGTTGGACCCCACCACCACCGGCATCAGGTGAAAGGAGCCAATCCGATTCGTGCCCCACACATTGGTGCCGCCAAACTCTTCCAACTGCACGCGCGTCAAAACATTCGTGCCCGCCACCACCGCCACATCGGTCCGGTTGCGCTGGAAAAATTTCTCCGACAGTTTCAGCGGCCACATCAGAAAGGCCACCAGGTAATTGGAGGCCACCAGGCACACAATCATCCCGATTACCACCGCGCTGACGCTCTTGACCAGCGTCCACCGCAAATCCTCCAAATGCTCCAAAAAAGGCTTCACCGGCCCGCCGCCCTCTTCATCCTCCTCGTCCCAAACTTCGGTGTCGCTGCTTTCACTGGCGGCGGGAGCGGAGGACTCCGCGGCCGCCGGGGCGGCCGGTGAGGCGGTGTCTTCGCCGGGATAGGGTGTATAGCCCTCCGGCCCCTGGCTGTCGTAGCCGTAGGCGTAATAGGGGCTGCCCGGCCCGTATTCACCGCCGGGCGCAGGAGAAGTTTCAGCGGGGGAAGTGGACGCCTCCCCGGCAGGGGTCGAAGTTGTGTTGGCCGGGCTGTCCGCGGGGGCGCCTGCAGTAGGCGACGCCGCAGAGCCTCCCTCCGGGGGGGCCGTCGCCGGGGTGACGGGCCGTGCTGGTCCGTCCGGTTCTAGCGGAGCCTCCGCGGGCGCGGAGGCACCCGGTTCCCCGCTGGAGTCCGGGTCCGGGGTCCCGGTGGGTATGGTGCCTTCCGGAGGAGCCTTCGTTTCCTTCGCGGGGCCGCCGGAATCACCCGATCCCCCTCCCGCGCCGGATGGATTGGCCATGGCTTAAAAACCGTGAATCAACGGCCGGTCAGGCCGAGGCCGGAGGGTTGGAACTGGATTGCGGGGCCGGCTTTTTTGGCGGCGGCGGAGGCGGCTCGCTTTCCACCGCGTGATTAATCTCCTCCTGCACTTCGCGTGAAGCCTTCTTGAATTCTTTGATGCCCGTCCCCAAGCCCTTCATCAATTCGGGAATTTTCTTCGCGCCGAACAGCAGCAGGCAGATGATTAAAATGCCGATAATCTCTGCCGAGCCAAGCATGGCCAGCAACGTCATTGAATTTTGCATAATTACTTCTTTCAATCTGCGCCGTCGTCAGGCGTCGCAGGGGAAACCTAAGCCCAAAGCCCCCATGCGGCAAGCGGATATTCGCCTTACCTGCCGCCGGTCACGGCTCAGTGGCGGAAATGCCGCATCCCGGTGAACACCATGGCCATGCCCCGGGCATCAGCCGCCGCGATGACCTCCGCATCCCGCAGGGAACCACCCGGTTGTATGGCCGCAGTGGCTCCGGCCTCGGCGGCGGCCACCAAACCATCCGGGAAGGGGAAGAAGGCATCGCTGCACACCACGCTGCCCTGCAGGGACAACTGGGCTTCTCCCGCCTTCCACACCGCAATGCGGCTGGCGTCCACCCGGCTCATCTGCCCCGCGCCAATGCCCAGTGTGCGGTCGGCCGCGGCATACACGATGGCGTTGGACTTCACGTGCTTGACCACCCGCCACCCAAAAAGCATGGCCTGCCATTCCGCCTCGGTGGGCGCGCGCCGGGTCACCACCTTCATCTGGGAGCGCGCCGCGATGGTAAGGTCCCGCTGCTGCCACAAATAGGCATTGGCCCCCACGCTGCGCACTTCCCAGGCGCTGCCGGTCAACGGCGATTTCAACACCTGAATCAAGCGCAAATTCTTTTTCTTCTGCAATATCGCCAGCGCCTCCTCCGCAAAGGCGGGGGCGATGATGACCTCGCTGAAAATCTCCGCGATGGCCTCCGCACAGGCGGCATCCAGCGGATGGTTCACCGCAATAATGCCGCCGAAGGGCGCCTGCCGGTCGGTGGCGTAGGCCTTCTCCCACGCCTCGCGCAAGGTGGCCCCCTGCCCCACCCCGCAGGGGTTGGTATGCTTCAAAATGGCCAGCGTGGGCGGCTGCCCCTCAAATTCCGCCATCAAATGCGCCGCCGCCGTCAAATCCAGGATGTTATTGTACGAAAGCTCCTTGCCATGGAGCTGCTGATAGAAAGATTTGAACCCCCCATACAACGCGGCCGCCTGATGTGGATTCTCCCCGTAGCGCAGCGGCTGCACCAGCGGCGCAGAAAGGACCAGCGCCGGCGGCAGGGCCGCCGCCCCCTCAAACTGCGCCGTCAGATGCGCGGCGATCGCCGCATCATACGCGGCGGTGCGGGCAAACACCTTGGCCGCCAGCCGGCGGCGCAATTCCAGCGTGGTCTCGCCCCGGGCCTGGATTTGCTCGGCCACCACGCCATAATCGGCGGGATCCACCACCACCGTCACGCTCTCATGATTCTTGGCCGCGCTGCGCAGCATGGACGGCCCGCCAATGTCAATGTTTTCTATGGCTTCGTGCAGGGTCACATTCGGCCGCGCCACCGTCTGCTCAAAGGGGTACAAGTTGACCACCACCAGATCAATCATCGCAATGTCATGCTGCCGCGCCGCCGCCTCGTGCTCCGGATTGCCCCGGATGCACAACAACCCCCCGTGTATCTTGGGATGCAGCGTCTTGACCCGCCCGTCCATCATCTCCGGAAACCCAGTGTGGGCGCTGATGTCCTTGACCGGCAGCCCGGCTTCCCGCAGGGCCCGGGCCGTGCCGCCGGTGGAAATCAGCTCGACCCCGGCTGCCACGAGGGTTTGCGCCAGCGGGATCAGCCCCGTCTTGTCTGACACCGAGAGTAAAGCGCGTTGAATTTTCGCCATAAAAAACGTGTCCCAAACATTTCAAAACCCCTGCTTCAGTCAATGCCGAAATGGTCTGGCAGGCCCCCGCCGCCGGCGCCCACCGCAACCCCTGCACCTACCGCACCACCTCGGTGCCCACACCCTCGTCAGTAAAAATTTCCAACAAAACGGCATGCGGCACGCGGCCGTCCACAAAGGAGACCTTTTCCACGCCAGCCTTGATGGCCGCCACGGCGCTGTCCACCTTGGGAATCATGCCCTTGTCAATAATGCCGGCCTGCTTGAGGGCCGGCACCTCGCTGATGCGCAGATGCGGAATGACCGTGGCGGGGTCTTTCGGATCGCGCAACAACCCCGGCACATCGCTCATGAACACCAGCCGCCGGGCCTTCAGCGCAATGGCCGTCATCGCCGCCGCCACGTCGGCATTGCAGTTGTACACGTGGCCGTCCTCGCCCCGCGCCGTGGGGCTGATCACCGGCGTGATGCCCCTGGCAATGCACTCCAGCAACGGCTCGGTGTTGACCGCCACCACCTCCCCCACATAGCCCAAATCCACCGGCCGCCCGTCCGGCCCTTCCATCTCCAGCTTGCGGCAGGTGAAAATGTCCGTGCCCGCAAAGCCCCGCGCCAGCCCGCCCAAGGTCTGAATGGTGCGCACTATCTCCGGATTGATCTCGCGCGACAGCACGCGATCCACCACCTCCACCGTGGCGGCATCGGTCACCCGCATGCCCTGCACAAAGTGCGCCTTCAACCCGGCGGCATCCATGGCGCGGGTGATGGCCTTGCCCCCGCCATGCACCACCACCGGATTGATCTCCACCGCCTCCAGAAACACAATGTCCCGCGCCACACTCTGCCGCACCTCCGGATCGGGGGAGTCCATGAAGCTGCCGCCATATTTCACCACAAAGGTGGCGCCGCTGTACCGCTGGATGTACGGCAGGGCCTCCAGCAGGGTGTGCGCTTTGGCAATCAGTGTTTCCATAATCACCTCCCGCAATCTCAGCCGCCCAGCGCGGCTGGGTTGGACACATCGCCCTTGTTGAAATCCACGTAGGCCTCCGTCAAATCGCAGGTGTACATCATCGCCTCCCCGCGGCCCAGGTTCAGGAAGATGTGCAGTTCAAACTCCTTCTCCGCCACCACCTGGCAGAGCGTGGCAAAACTGACCTTGGTCGGCTGCCCTTTTTTCACGCTATACCACAGCTTGCGGCTGCCGGGACGGCGGTAGGCAATGTCCACCTTCTCCTCCGCCACCCGCGCCGGCGAATAACCCAGGGCGTCCATGATCCGGCCCCAGTTGGGATCCCCCCCGCACCAACTGGTCTTCACCAGGGCGCTGTTGGCCACCGCCCGGGCCGCGGCGTCGGCATCGGCGGCATGGCGCGCCCCGTGCACATGCACGGTGACAAAGCGTGTCACCCCTTCACCGTCGCGCACAATCATCTTGGCCAGCTCCAGACACACATGATTCAACGCCGCCTGAAACGTCGCCAATTCCCGGCCACCCCGAATTTCGCGATTGCCCGCCCGGCCGTTGGCCAGAATCAAGACGGTGTCATTGGTGCTCATGTCGCCGTCCACCGTGATGCGATTGAAACTGGCCGCCACGGCCTCGCGCAGGGCGGTCTGCAACGCCGGCCGCGCAATGGCGGCGTCCGTGGTGATGAAGCACAACATGGTGGCATGCAACGGCCGCGAAGCCGGGCGTGCGCCGGTCGGGCTCATGCCCGGCTGGATCATGCCCGCACCCTTGCAAATCCCCCCCAATCGCACCGTGGCGCCGCCCACCTTGAACTCGACGGCCATCTGCTTGGGGCGCGTATCGCTGGTCATGATGGCCTCGGCGGCCTCGGCCGCGTGCTCCGGGGCATCGCCCAAAAGCTGGGCGGCGGCCTCAATGCCCGCCTGCACGCGATCCATCGGCATGAGCACCCCAATCCGGCCCGTGGACGCCACCAGCACCTGGCGCGGCTCCACCTGCAGCGAGCGCGCCGCAAGGGCCGCCATCTGCCGCGCATCCCGCAGGCCCTGTGCGCCGGTGCAGGCGTTGGCATTGCCGCTGTTGGCCACGATGGCCTGCACCGTCCCGCCCCGCAAATGCTCACGGCACACTTTCACCGGCGCCGCGCAGACCTGGTTGGTGGTGAACATGCCCGCCGCCCGCGCCGGCTCGGTGGAAACAATGAGCGCCAAATCCCGTTTCCGGCCCTTGTCCGATCCTTTGCCGGTGCCCAGACGCTTGATGTCGCAAAACCCCCCCGCCGCCAGAAATCCTTGCGGGGCCGTGACCGAACCAGGAATGCACTTCCAGAATGGCTTCATAGACTGACATCCTTCTGCGCCCGGCCCGCCGCACCGGCCATGGCCCTTACGGCGCCGGCAAGCTGCGGATTCAATGCGGATGGCCGGGCGGCTCCGGCTGCTCTCCCCCGCCCGCCTTTATTTGGACTTCCCGGAGGCCGGCGGAGCATTGGTGCGGGGGCGGTCCTCCAGGGCGCCGGGCGGAGCTTTGGCGTTCAACTCGGCGGTCAGCGTCTCGGTGATGTCCTCAATCGCCGAATACAGAAAAACCTGCGTGCCCACCGGCGTATCCGCCGACAAATCAATCACCAGGGTGTAACCCGCCACTTTGGCCTTGGCGGCAATGGCTTCCTTGAGCTCCTTGACGATGTTGTTGCGCATCCGCGCCTCGGTCTCCTGCAACGTGCTGGCCGCGTTGCGCAAGAATTGCTCGGTCGCCCCCTCGATTTGCTTCAACTCCACCAGTTTCTCCTCGGCGGCCTTTTTGCGTTTGTTCCGTTCCTCGGCGGAGATGACCTGGTCATTGGCCGCCTCCAGCAATTTGCGGTACTCCTCGTCCGCCTTTTTCAGGCGATCGGTGTAGGCGTTGCGCTCCTTGAGCATCTCCTCGCGCTGATTCTGGAGGTTGTTGTTGGCCTGTTTGGTGCGCCAATAATTTTCAAACAGCTTCTTCAAATCCACCCCCGCCACACGCAGCGCGCCCGCCGGCGCGGGGGCCGGCGCTGCAGCAAGGGTGAGGGTGCCGGCCACCAGGGCCGCCAGCAATATCATGCGCACATTCATGGGAGATTAGACGGGTTCAAACCAGGAAAGTTCAAAATTCACGGGTGTACCCCACCCCAAACTGGAATTTGCCGCTGCTGTCATTGCGGCTGTCGGTGGTGATCGGCACGCCAAAGTCAAACCGCATCGGCCCAATGGGCAGATTCAGCCGGATGCCCACGCCCCAGTTGTCATTGTAAAATTTCTCCCCCAGCAGGCTGTTGTGGTTGAAACTCCAGGACTGGGCATACACATTGCCGATGTCATAAAACACCGCAAAGCGCACCTGCTGAATAATGGGAATGGAATATTCCACCGAGCCAAACCAGTAGGTGTTGCCCCCAATCGGCTCGCCATTCACATCCTTGGGCCCCACCTCGCGGTAGTCAAAACCCCGCAACGAGTACAGGCCGCCCAGGAAAAACCGGTCAAACAACGGCACGCGCTTCGAGTCCCCAAATGGCGCCATGGACCCCGCCCGCGCCGCCACCTCCACGATGTGGCTGGGGTGGAAGCCCCGGAAATACTGCACGCCGCGCAGCTCCACCTTGTAATAATCGGTGTCCCCCATGAAGGGCCCGCCGGCCACCTCGGAGAACAGCTCCACGCGATGGCCGCGGGTGGGCATCAACGCGTGATCCCGCGTGTCGTACGTCAGGCTCGCGCCCACCTTGGAAACCAGCCGGTAACCCGCCTCGTCCTGAATCACCTGCGAGGCGTTGGGATTCACATTCACCACCCCCACCCGCTCGATGGTGTAGGCCACCGAACCAATCAACAAATCGGTCCCCAGCGCCCGGCTCAGGCTCAGCCGCGCCCCCGTGCGCCGCTCGTCATACAGATCATTGAGGCTGACGTAGTTCAGCACGCGGTGATACAAGTCCACCCCCAACGTCAGTTTGCGCTCCAAAAACCACGGCTCAATGAACGAGATCAGGTAGTCCTGCCGCACCGTCCCCAGCGTGGCCCGCAGGCGCATCTTCTGCCCGCCACCTTCAAACCGGGGCGGTTTGAACAAATCAAAATTGCTCTGCCGCACCTCCACATAACCAATGAGGCTGTCAATCGAGCTGAAGCCGGCGCCCAGGGTGAAATGGCCGGTGTTCTTCTCGTCCACCGACACCACCAGGTTGCGCCGGTTGGGCGGATCCGTGGGGCCGGGCTGCTCGGCGCGGGCGTCCACCTTCTCAAAATATTGCAACCCCTCCAGCCGCCGCTGGCTGAGCTTCACCCGGGTCATGTCAAACACCTCGCCCGGCGCCACCGCCAGCTCCCGGCGGATCACCTTGTCCTTGGTCTTGGTATTGCCCTTGATCTCAATCTTCTCAATGAACACCTGCTGGCCTTCCTCAATCTGGTAGGTCAAATCCATCGTCCCCCGCTCGACGTTGGGATTTTTGAGCGGCACCACCGTGGCATCAATATACCCCCGGGCGCCGTAACGATCCCGCAGCGCCTCCAAATCCCGCTCCAGTCCCTTGGGCTTGAAGATTTCCCCGGCGCCCATCTTGAGGGTGCGCGCCAGCTCTTCATTGGAAAACAGCGTATTGCCCTTGAACGCGACGTCGCCCACCTTGTATTGCCGCCCCTCGGTCAGCACAAACCGCACCACCACGCTCTTGGGACCGGTGGAATCCACTTTCACATCCTGCAAATCAAAATCAATGTACCCCTCGTTGCGGTAATGATCCGCCAGCCGCTCCCGGTCATCCTCCAGCACGTCATCCTTCAACCGCCCCGAGCCGGTCAGCCACGAGAAAAACCACCGCTTGCGCGTCTTCACCACCCTCCGCAGCTTGGATTCCTTGAGTTGCTGTGCCCCCACAAACTCCACCCGCTCGATTTTGATCTTCGGGCTTTCGTTAATCTGGAACGTCACCGTCCCCCGCCCGGCGCGCTCGTCAATGGACACCAGGTTGGTGACCGTCGTCTGATGGTACCCGCTCTTTTGATAAAACTTCTGCAGCTCCAGCGTGTCATTGAAGATCTTGGCTTCGTCCAACGGCTCCCCCACCTTGGAGCTGACCTTCTTGCTGAGCTTGCTCTCCGAGTATTTCTTGTTGCCCTCAAACTTGATGGAGGTCAGCCGCGGTTTGCCGATGATGTGATACACCAGCTCAATGCCGTCGGGCAGGGCGATCGGCTCCACCACCACCTGCCGGAACTGGCCGGTGCCGTACAGGGAGCGGATGTCCTCGCTGGTGTTGGCCTGCAGGTAGCTGTCCCCCGGTTTGACCCGGATGTGCGAGCGGATCATCGGCTCGCTCACCGTGGCCGGCCCCACGTAGTCAATGGTCACCTTCCGCACCACCGGCGCGGTTTGCGCGCCCAGCGGCGCCGTCCAGAGCCATCCGCTGCACACCACGGCCACGAGCCACCCAAGGGCGCCCCCGCGCGGTTGTTGCCTGAGCCATGTCATCATAGATCAAACCCTGCCGTCGCACACTAGCCGGTTGCGGGCACATCTTCCGGCTCCACCTTCGCCACCGATTCAAACCGCGTGTACCCCTTCACAAACATGAGGCGGATGTCGCCGGTGGGGCCGTTGCGCTGCTTGGCAATCAGCAAATTCACCGGGATGGCTTCCGCCTGCATCATCTCCCCCGCGTCGTCGCCGTCCATGTTGGCCGCCTTGTAAGGGCTTTTCGGATCGGCCCGGTACAGCAGGCCCACCACGTCAGCGTCCTGTTCGATGGACCCCGATTCCCGCAAATCGGACAGGCGCGGCTTGCTCTCGCGTTTTTCCATCTCGCGGTTGAGCTGGCTCAGGACAATAATCGGCACGTTCAATTCCTTGGCCAGCGCCTTGATGCCTTTGGAAATGTCGGCGATCTCCTGTTGCCGGCTTTCCATTGCGCGGGAGGAAGTAGAATGGAGGAGTTGCAGGTAGTCAATGACGAAAAGTTGAATGCCATACTGCTGATGCAGCCGCCGCGCCCGCGCCCGAAGCTGCAAAATGCTCAGATTGGCCGTGTCATCAATGTACAGCGGCGCCTGGCTCAGCTCCCCCGCATGCTGGGTCAGCCGCTGGAAATCCTCATAGTTCAGGAAGCCCGAGCGCAGGTTCTGCGCGTTCACCCGCGCCCGCGAGGACAGCATGCGCAGCACCAGCGATTCCGCCGTCATTTCCAGACTGAAAATCCCCACCGGCTGCTTCAACTCCAGCGCCACGTGCTCGGCTATGTTCATCGCCAGCGATGTCTTGCCGATGCTCGGCCGCGCCGCAATGATGAACATTTCCCCCCCATGCAGCCCCGTCGTCATGTCGTCCAAATCCGGAAAACCGGTGGACAACCCCGTAATTTGCCCCTTGCGCTGGTGCCGCTCCTCAATGATCTGTATGGAGCGCATCACCAGATCATGCATCTTCATGGACTTCTCCTCCACCCGCTCCTCACTCAGGCGCAGGATGTCCGTCTCCACCTGGTCCAGCAGCGCATCCACATCCCCCTTGTAATCATACACATTCTGAATGATGTGCGTGCAAGCATGGAGCAATTTCCGGAGGATGTATTTCCCCCAGACAATGTCCATGTAATACTGCAGATTCGCCGGCGAATGCTCCGCCTCCAACAACGATGCGATATACGCCGCCCCCCCGGCCTTCTCCAGCTCGCCCCGCGATTGCAGCCGTTGCAGCAGGGTGACCATGTCAATCGGCTCCCGCCGGTCAAACATCTGCACCAGATTGTCGTAAATCACCTGATGCTTGAGATCGTAAAAAATCTCATGCTTGTCCCGCAGCCGCCGGTCCTTGAACCGGAAACCCCCGCCGCCCTCGGCCCCCGCCCCCTCTCCCGCCACCGCCTCTTGGAACTGCTGGACTTTGAAACGTTGAATGGACGCCCCCAGCCCCTCCTGCGGATCCAACAAAAGACACCCCAGCACCGCGCGCTCCGCCTCCAACGAATGGGGCGGCAGCCGGTCCACCGGCGTTTCCCGGCCCGCCGCCTGCCGGACGCCCTCTCGCCGGCGCGCGCGTGGCTTCTCCCCGGCGGGGTCATTCACATCCATCGGTTGTTGTTGCGGCTCGTTAAGCATGGGGGATAGCAAAGCCTATTTTCATTAAAAAGAGGCGACCTTCTTATTAAAAGTTATTGAGCTACTTTTCACAAGTTATAAGCATTAGCCCTGAAACAGGGGTCGGTCCTCATTTTTAAGTCCACATGCCCTCCCCTGAAATTCATGCAAGTTTGTGTCTATTCATGTCTATTTGTGTCTATTCGTGTCTATTCGTGGTTAACACCCCCCCCCGGCTTTCGGAGCGGGTCCTTTGGTCATTGGTCATTGGTCATTGTCTGACTTCGCCGCTTCGGCTACATTCCCCCCCGCCATGATACAACGTTACACACGGCCCGCCATGCGGGAAATCTGGACGGAGCAACGCAAACTGGAAATCTGGCTTCAGGTGGAGCTGCTCGCCCTCGAAGCCCTCGTCAAGGAAGGCATCGTGCCGGAGCAGGATTTCCGCCTCATCCGCGAGCGCGCCGGCTTCGATGTGGAGCGCTGCAAGGAGCTGGAAAAAACGCTCAATCACGATGTCATTGCCTTTACCACCTGTGTGGCTGAGCGCATCAACCACCCCGCCAGCCGCTGGTTTCACTTTGGCCTGACCTCCAGCGACATTCTGGACACAGCCTTCGCTGTGCAGATGACCCAGTCGGCGGATTTGCTGCTGGAAGATGTGCGCCAGTTGCGCCAGGTCATCGCCCGCCGCGCCCGCGAGCATCAATTCACCCCCTGCATCGGCCGCAGCCATGGCATTCATGCCGAGCCGATCACCTTCGGCCTCAAAATGGCCCTCATGTATGACGAGTTTGGGCGCGCCGAGCAACGCCTGGCCGCGGCGCGCCACACGGTGGCCGTGGGCAAGCTCAGCGGGGCGGTGGGCACCAGCGCGCATTTGCATCCGCGCGTCGAAGCCTACGTCTGCAAAAAACTGGGACTGCGCCCCGCGCCGCTGGCCACGCAAGTGGTGCAGCGCGATTTGCACGCCGAGTTTCTCATGGCCCTGGCGCTGGTGGGAGCCAGCATCGAGCGTTGGGCCACGGAGTTCCGCCATCTCCAACGCACTGAAGTGCTCGAAGTCGAGGAGTATTTCGCCAAGGGCCAGAAAGGCTCCAGTGCCATGCCCCACAAGCGCAATCCCATCACCGGCGAACGCCTCACCGGCCTGGCCCGCGTCCTGCGCGCCAACGCCCTGGCCGCCCTGGAAAATGTGGCCTTGTGGCACGAGCGCGACATCAGCCACAGCAGCGTCGAGCGCATCATCTTCCCCGACAGTTGCACGCTGTTGGACTACATGCTCGCCACGCTGACCAAATTAACCGACGGCCTGATCGTCTATCCGGAAAACATGAAACGCAACCTGGCGCTCTCGCTGGGCATGTGGCACTCCCAAACCGTGCTCCTGGCCCTCATCCGCAAGGGCCTCACCCGCGAGGCCGCCTACGAGCTGGTCCAGCGCAACGCCATGCTGACCTGGCAGGCCAAAAACGCCGGGGATCCCCAGGCCGATTTCCTCAAGCAGCTCCAGGCCGATCCCGAAGTGGCCCGTCACTTCGCACCCGGCGAACTGGAAAAAATCTGCTCGCTGGATTTCCATTTCCGGCAGGTCAAGGCCCGGTTCAAAAAAGTCGGTTTGTAAGAGGCCGATCATCACGCCAGCCCGGGCAACTTCCGGCAGCACCGCTCCGGCCGGTGGCGCTTCCCGCCCGGGGTCGGGGAGAAATCAGCCCACATTCGGCGTTCAGGAGCAGTTATTGAGTCGGGCGGCCTGGCTCAATCGTAATTGACCTCTTCCTCCTGCACGATGGTGGTGTGCGCCTCCAGCAGGCGCGGATCCCCGATGGCCTGGATGGAGCTGACGTATTTGGCCGCGCCGCGCTGCATGACATTGAACACCCGCACCAGCTCCTTGAACCAGTTGGGAAAACGATTGGTGAACTTCAGCTCCAGAATCACATAGGGCCGGTACGAGTACCGCGGCCGCTCCATTTCCGTGGTGATGGCATAGCGCAAGTTCGGTTCGCCGCAGACCTGCCGGTCCATCGTCACCCGCACCGTGTCGTTGTCATTCACGTAGGCTTCCCGCAGATAGGCAATGTGCACCTTGGGCTTGGCCTGCAGCCGCTGGGCCAGCTCGCAAAACCGTTGCAACGCCACCAGCGCCTTGGCGGAGTAATTGACCAGATGCTGCGGCTCCGGCAGATGGCCGCTCAACAGCGCCTCCACCGCCTGCTGCCGCACCCCGCCGCGCTGTTTCAAAATGCAGTTGTTCATCCGGCGTTTGATCTCAAAAAACACCGGCGTGTCGGGATCCGTGCTGTAGTAACGCAGCCGCAATTTGAACCGGTTTTTGTTCCCGTTGATCGTTTCCCAGTAGGTGGTCAGGGCGTCATTGTCCAGGTACAGACTGTGCACCGGATAGGAAAAATTGGGGCGAATCGCACTGTATTCATCCAGCTCCATCCCGGCGCTCCGCACAAAGTCGCGTACCATCAGCGCTTTGTCCTCGGTGATGAGGTACTTCAACTCGAAGCGCTGTTGTTGCATTCGGTCCACCGCCATAAGCCATCAAATAAATAAGCCGCATTATCCTTGACCATTTCCCCTCTGGGGAAAAGAAAAATCTCGCCCCCGCCCAAACGGCCCCCGTCGGCCCGCCCCCTCCCGGAATGCTCATGGGGGGTGGGGCAACGCGCCGGCTCCCGCATGGCCTGGCTTGCGTCCGCAGGCAATCTGGGGAATGATTAACCCTTGATGGCACTGACCGCGGCCAACGCCCAACCCAACGCCTCGCCCTCCACCGAGGGCGCGGCCGTGGTGCGCCCGGAACTGATCGCGCCGGCGGGCAACTGGGATTGCGCGCGCGCGGCCGTGGAAAACGGTGCCGACGCCATTTATTTCGGCCTGGAGCGCCACAATGCCCGGTTGCGCGCGGACAACTTCACCCTGGAGGGGTTGCCCGCCCTCATGGAATGGTTGCACTACCGTGGAGTGCGGGGGTACGCCTGTTTCAACACCCTGCTCTTCACCCACGAACTCGAGGAGGCCGAAAGCTGCCTGCGCGCTCTCATTCAGGCCGGCGTGGACGCCGCCATTGTGCAGGACGTTGGCATTGCCCGGCTGGCGCGGCGGCTGTCGCCGGATTTTCCCCTGCATGCCTCCACCCAAATGACCATCACCAGCGCCGCCGGCGTGCAGTTTGCGCGGGAACTGGGCTGCCAACTGGTGGTGCTGGCGCGGGAATGTTCGCTCAAGGAAATTGAACGCATCCAGCAGGAACTGCCGGCCCGACAGGCCGCCCTCCCCCTGGAGGTCTTTGTCCATGGCGCGCTGTGCGTGGCCTACTCCGGCCAATGCCTGACCAGCGAGTCGCTGGGCGGCCGCAGCGCCAATCGCGGCGTGTGTGCCCAAGCCTGCCGGCTGCCCTATCAATTGATCGCCGATGGCGCCGTGGTGCCGCTGGGCGATCGCCGCTACCTCCTCAGCCCGCGCGATCTGGCCGCCCTCGAGCTGGTGCCGGACCTGGCGCGCGCCGGCGTGGCCTCTTTCAAAATCGAGGGCCGCCTCAAGACGCCGGAATACGTGGCCAACATCACCCGCCTCTACCGCGAGGCGCTCGACGCCGCCTGCGGGCCGGCGCCCCGGCCCTACGATGCCGAGGCCCACCGCTATGAAATGGAGATGGCCTTCTCACGCGGCCTCTACACCGGCTGGTTTGGCGGCGTCAACAATCAGGCCCTGGTCCATGCGCGCTTCGGCACCAAACGCGGCGCCTTCATTGGCGAAGTGCTCGAATCCCGCCCCGGCCGTGTCCGCGTGCGGCTGGCCGGCAGCGTCAAGCCGGGCGACGGCGTCGTCTTCGACGCCGGCCGGCCGGATTTGCGGGAGGAAGGCGGCCGGGTGTATGAAGTCCTGCCGGCCGGCCGCGGGGCGGCAGCGCGCGAGGCCTGGTTGACCTTTGGCCGCGGCGATGTGCAGACCGCCCGCGTGCAACCGGGCCATTGGGTCTGGAAAACCAGCGACCCCGAGCTGGAGCGCCGCTGGCGGCAGAGTTTTGCAGGCGAAACCCCGCGCTTTCAACAACCGGTGCAGGTGCATGCCAGCGGGCGCGCGGGCGAGCCGCTGCGGGTGGAAATGCGCGATCCCCAGGGGCATACCGCCACCGCGCTTTCGCAAATGCCGCTGGTCGCCGCCCACCATCAACCGCTGACGCCCCAAAAACTGCGCGAGCAACTGGGCCGCCTGGGGGGCACCCCCTTCCGCCTGGGCACCCTTGAGTATGCCCTGGAGGGCGAGGTGATCCTGCCCGCCAGCGAATTGAATCGTTTGCGCCGCGAGCTCGTAACCGCGCTGGAAAACCAGCGCCGGCAGCCGCGGCGCTGGACCCTGCACCCCGGGCCACACATCAAGGACGGCCGCTGGCTGCAGGGACTCGCCACACCCCGGCAGACCATCGCCACCCCGGACCAAGTGGAGTGGATTGTGCTGGTCCGCTCGCTGGCCCAACTGGAGAGCGTGCTGCAACGCGACGTGGCCACCCTTTATTGCGAGCTGGATGATCCCCGGCAGTACGCCGAGGCGGTACGCCGCGTCCGCGCGGCCGGCCCCACGCCGGCGGGACACTCACGCCAGATTTTCGTGGCGCCCCCGCGCATCACCAAGCCCGGCGAAACTTGGATCTTGCGGCAGGTCCGGGACAGCGGGGCGGACGGCTACCTGGTGCGCAATTACGATCATCTGGAATTTTTCGCCGGCTGCCGGTGCATCGGCGACTACTCCCTGAACATCGCCAACCCCCTGAGCGCGGAATATTTCCTGACGCACTACCCGCTGGAGCGGGTGACGGCCTCCTACGATCTGAATGTGGCGCAACTGCTCGATTTGCTGCGCGCCGCGCCGCCCGCCTGGTTTGAAATCACCCTGCACCATCACATGCCCATGTTCCACATGGAGCATTGCGTGTTTTGCGCCTTCCTTTCCTCGGGCACCGACTTCACCAATTGCGGCCGCCCCTGCGAAAAGCACGACGTGAAGCTGCGCGATCGCGTGGGCGCCGAGCATCCGTTGCGGGCCGATGCCGGCTGCCGCAACACCGTCTATAACGCCCGCGCCCAAACCGGCGCCGAAGCCCTGCCCCAACTGGTGCAGGCGGGGACGCGCCGTTTCCGGCTCGAGTTTGTCCATGAATCGCCGGAGCTGGTGGGCCGCACCCTCGAACGCTACCAGCAGCTCGAACGGGGCGAAATCACCGCAGCCCGCCTCTGGCAGGAGCTGCGCCTGCTCAATGAACTGGGCGTCACACGAGGCCCTTTGTAACGCATCCACCGCGAGACACGCTCCGCATGCCCACTCCGCTTGAATCCAAACCATGCCTGGCCGAGGCGCTGGCCCGCCTCCCCCACGGGCCTGAATTCCGGTTTGTGGACCGGCTCACCGCACTGGAGCCAGGCGTGCGCGGCGCGGGCGAGTACCACGTGCGCGGCGACGAGCCGTTTCTGCGCGGTCATTTCCCCGGCCTGCCCCTGTTTCCCGGCGTCTTGCTGGTGGAAGCCGCGGCGCAACTCGCCGGCGTGGTGGCGCAAACGGCCCCCGGGCAGGCGCCCCTCGAAGATTTGAAACTCACCGCCCTCCGGCACATCAAAATATGGGACACCGCCCGGCCCGGCGAAACGCTCCAGCTCACCGCCCGCATCACCGGCCGCCTGGGCGGCCTCATCCAGGCGGAAACAGAAGTATCGGCCGGCGGGCGCCTGCTGCTGCAGGGGCAGATCACGCTGGGCGGCAGGGATCAAGGCCGCTGATCAACAGCGCGGCCTCCGGCCTCACCTCGCCACCGGCGCGGTTGAGGCCGTTCACCCGCCCCACCGGCTTATTGCACCCGCACCCGCAGCACGTTCACCGAGTTGGGAGCCAGCGTCTGCTCAAAGCGCGGCCCCGGCAGATTCACCGTGCTGCTCTTGGGCGCCACTTTCAGCGGATGATCCAGGCTGTTTTCGTCCGTGGCCTTTTCGCTGGTGAGCACAATCATCCGGGCCGGCCCAGCCACGCGATTGACGCCCTGCAACGCAAAGGTGGTGGTCACCGGATCATAACTGGCATTGACCACCTTCAGGATCACCTCATCCCGCGCCCGTGTGGCCGAGGCATAAAGCGCCTTCAGTGTCGGATATTCCGAGTCATGCACCAGTTGCCCGTCCAGATAACATTTCACCCCCTTGGCCCCGGATTCAATGCGGATGTCATACCACCGGCCGGTCTCGATGCGCCCCTCCACTTCGCGCCCAATGACCCCCCCCATTTCGATGGCATGGCGGCGGTTGCCCCACCCGCCCAGATTCCACCACGACTTGGCGTTTTCGTCCTGCACATTAAAGAGGATTAGGAATCCCTCATCGCCGCTGATTTTTCGCGCCTTGAGCGTCAGGGTGTACTCCGTCCACTGCTTGTCGCCGATGATCGCCCGCACATTCTCGGCGCGGCTCATCTGGCGCAGGGCGCCGTCCTGGATGCTCCAGTTGCCGTTGCCCAGCAGCCGCCATGGCTGCGTGCCTTTGGCCGGATCAAACTCATACAGCACCTCGTTGCCGCGGGTGACCTTGATGTCCTTGAACTCCGCCTGCGTCAGCCACGTGCCCACCCCGATGGCCCCGCCCTGCGTGCGCGTGGTGGCGTTGGGCGATTCCACCGTGATCGGCAAAATGGTCTCGCCGCGGTTTTCACTGAACATCTTCTGCACGTAGTACGACGGAATGCCGTAGGCCCGCGAGCTGTCAAAGTTGATGAGGTCCGGATTCCAGCGCCGGTGATTCACATGCACAAACAGCGGCGCGTAAGACGCCATGACCACAATGTCCGAGTTGCGCTCCAGCCCGGTCATGAAGGCCGCCTCGCCCACCGCCGCCCGCAGATTCCCCTGTCCGCCGCCCTGGGTGACCGCATACTCGCCCACAAACACCTTGAAGCCCGTGCGCGGGTATTTGTCATACCGGGTGGATTGCACCATGAAAAATTCCGGGTTGTTGTAATAGTGCTCGTCCACAATTTCCAGCGGCACGTTCTTGGGCGGACCGCCCCAGTCATTGGCGATGAGGGTCATATAAGGGTACTTGGCCTTGATGGCGTTGTACATCAGGCGGTAACGCTCCGCATACGCCGGGCCGCCGTTTTCATTGCCAATTTGCATGTATTTCAAATTAAACGGCGCCGGATGCCCGTGCTTCGCCCGCAACGCCCCCCACTTGCTGGTCACCGGCCCGTTGGCATACTCGATGGCGTCCAGCGCGTCCTGCACGTACTCGTCCATCTTGTCCATCGGCACGTTCTCACGATGGCTCATGCCGCAGTTGATGACAAACAATGGCTCCGCCCCGATGTCCTCGCACATTTGCAGGTATTCGTGGTAGCCGATCCCGTGCGTGGCGTGATACCCCCACAAATTCCACTGGGTCCGCCGCTCGGCCACATCACCAATGGTCTCCTTCCACCGGTAGGCCTGGGCCATGGTGTCCCCCTCCACCCAGCAGCCGCCCGGAAACCGGTTGAACGACGGTTTCAAATCCACCAGCATTTGCGCCAGATCCGGCCGCAGCCCGTTCGGGCGGTTCTTGAAGGTCTTTTTTGGAAAGAGCGAAACCATGTCGAGCCAGAACGTGCCCGCCCGCGTGGTGCTGATTACCAGCCGCGCATGGGGATCCGTCCCCCGCGCCGTCAGACTCACCGCGTATTTCTTCCAGGCGCCCTCAATCCGCGCAATCCGCCCCTCGGCATACACCTCGCGGTCCTCGCTCTCCAGCGTCACCATCAGCGGCCCCGCAAAACCCGCCGCCGCGCGGGCAAAGAGCGTCAGCTCATAAGTTTCGCCCTTGCGGATGTTCATGCCCCAGTAACCGCCGTTGGCCACCCCCACCCGGCCGCTGCCCCCGTCGCGGATCTCCACTTTCAACGCCCGCGGATTCTTGGCGCTCAGCGGCTGGCTCCGATCCACGCTGATCTCCACCTGCGCCGTCCCGCTCCGCACCACGCTCCAATAGTCCGGCTTGTCGCCGTCCTCAAAGTTGCGATTGCGCACCAGCTCGGCGTAGATGCCGCCGTCCGTCGAGTGATTGATGTCCTCAAAAAAGATGCCCCACAGCATTGGGCTGGAAGCCGGGCCGGGCCGGTCCACCGCCACGGTAATCGTGCCCGACGCCGCGGCCGCCAGCGTCGGCCAGCTCAGCAACAGGGCGCCCAACAGCGCCACTCCACCCAGGACATAGCGAAAGCAATTGCGTTTCATGCCGGCCAATTTATCACGGCCACCACGCGTGGCAATGTCACATGTTTGGAGGACACCCCCCCCTCGGCCCCCGCCCATCCCCCGGCGCCAGGGAAGATGCACCTCCCCATTTGCCCCTCCGCCCGCCACGGATTATCTTGGAGCGTGCGTAATGAGTTTTCCATGGCGGCCTTCTTTCCGGGGCGCTACGAAGAGCTCCGCCTGGCCGCGTGGGCGGAAGAGCTGCGCCAGCAACTGCGCCGCCCGCCCTCGCTGGGCCTGGTGTTTTTCAGCCCGGACTGGGCCGAGCACGCGGCCGAAGCCCTGGAAATCATCCAGGTCCATGCCCGCGTGCCGCTGCTGGCCGGTTGCAGCGGCATGGGACTGATCGCCGGCGCCCGTGAATTCGAAGACACCCCCGGCGCCGTGCTGGGATTGTACCACCTCCCGGAGGCCCAACTGCGGGCATTTCACCTGACCCAGGCGCAGGTCCTTGAAGCCGCCAACCGCTCCTACTGGTATGCGGAAACCGGCATCGGCTGCGAGCAGACCAATGGCTGGCTGGTCTTTGCTGATCCTTACACGTTCGACGCCGAAACCTGGCTCAAACAATGGAATGAGGCCTACCCCGCCCTGCCCATGGTTGGCGGCCTGGCCAGCGGCACGCCCTCCCTGCGCAGCACGCAGGTTTACTTGAACCACCAGGCGTTTGATGATGGCGCCGTGGTGATCTCCGTGGGCAGCGCCGTGCGCCTGGGGGCGGTGGTCTCCCAGGGCTGCACCCCCATCGGCGAGCCGTGGACCATCACCCAAAGCGAGCGCAATTTCATCCGGCAAATCGGCAACCGCCCCGCCTACAAAGTCCTGCTGGACACCTTCCACTCCCTGGACCTTGAAGAGCAGCGCAAGGCCCGCGGCAATTTATTCATCGGCCTGGCCATGAGCGAATATGTGGAGCAATTCCAGCGGGGGGATTTCCTCATCCGCAACCTGCTCGGTGGCGATCCCAATTCCGGCGCGCTGGCGGTGGGCGCCTGGCCGCGCACCGGCCAGACCATTCAATTTCAGCGCCGCGACGCCGAGGCCGCCACCGAAGACATGGTAACCCTGCTCACCCAGGCCCAGGAAAAGTGGCGCGGCCACACTTTCTATGGCGGCTGTTTGTTTGCCTGCAACGGCCGCGGCATGGGGCTGTTCGGCGCCCCGGACCACGATGCCAACCTGGTCCAGAAATACCTCGGGCCGCTCGGCGTTTCCGGCTTCTTCTGCAACGGCGAAATTGGCCCCGTTGGCTCCCGCAACTACCTTCATGGTTACACCGCCTCCGTTGGGGTGTTCATGAATGTAATCTGAATCCCCCCGGCCGGTTTTCGATTAAATAGGCTTCTAAGCTGCTGCGTCTAATAAGACTGCATCATGGCCGCCCATCCCGGCGTACCATTCCCGCCGGGAAGCTCGCCATGAAACAGTGTGGAAGCAACCCAGGCATGGTCCTACGTCCGGCAAGCCACACGGCGGTTTTTTGCGGCCGCCGTCCTGGGACTTTTCTGCCCGTTTCTTCCCGCGCAGGAGACGGCGCTTGCGCCCCCCCCGCTGCCTCCTTCCACCGCCCTCTGGCCAGTCACCTTCACGGAGCACCCGCCCGAGATGGACGGCCGGCTGAATGATGCCTGTTGGGCCAAAGCCCCGGCCTTCACCAATTTTACGCAAGTCCTGCCCGTCGAAGGGGCGCCTCCTTCCGAGACCACCGAGGTGCGGCTGCTGTTCACCCGCGATTACCTTTACATCGGCGTCCGCTGTTATGATTCCCAGCCCCAGTCCATTCTGGCCAAACAAATGCAGCACGACGCCAACCTCCGCAGCGACGATTATTTCATGGTGGCGCTGGACTCGTTCAACCGCCAGCGCGAGGGCTGCTACTTCATGGTCAATCCGGCGGGCGTCCGCGCCGAAGGCCTGATCGAAAATTTCAGCGTGGCCAACAAATCCTGGGACACCCTCTGGCATGCCCACGCCCGGGTGGACGAACACGGCTGGACGGCCGAGCTGGCCATCCCCTTCCGCAGCCTGGGCTTTGATCCCCAAACCAACGCCTGGGGCTGCAACTTCGAGCGCGTCATCCGCCGCAAACAGGAAATCGTCCGCTGGACCGCCCTCAGCCCGGCCAAGGCCATGACCACGCTGGCCGATTTTGGACAAATCCAGGGCCTCGAAAAACTCCGCCAGGGCAAAGGCCTGGAGCTGCGGCCCTTCGCCAGCGGCAAATTCCGCGATGACCGCCTCAATGCCCGGCAACAATGGGAATTCCGCCCCGGCCTGGACGTCACTTACCAAATCACCCCCATGCTCAAGCTCCAGGGCACCTTGAACACCGATTTTGCCGAGGCGGAGGTGGATGAGCGGGTGGTCAATCTCACCCGCTTTCCGTTGTTCTTCCCGGAAAAGCGCGATTTCTTTTTGCAGGACGCCTCGGTATGGCGCTTCGGCGGCCTCACCTACTCGCCCCTGCCGTTTTACTCACGCCGCATCGGTCTGGCGGAGGATGGCATGCCGGTGGATTTGCTGGGCGGGGCGCGACTCACCGGGCGGCTCAATGGCACCACCCTTGGACTGCTCAATGTCCAGCAGGAGGCCTATCGGGATGTGCCCTCCAAAAATCTCACCGTCGCCCGCCTCTCCCAACTGGTCTTTGAAGAGTCCAACGTGGGATTGCTGTTGACCCACGGCGATCCCCGCCAGCGCGGCGATAACACCGTGGTGGGCGCGGACTTCAATTATCTCAACAGCCGCCTGCCCGGCAACCGCCAGTTGCTGGGCCACGCCTTCCTGCTCATGAGCGACTCCGACGCCAAAGGCGGCCGCGGCCTGGCCTGGGGGTTCAAATTGGATTTCCCCAATGAGCCGCTGGAGGCGGAGGCCATCTTCCGCCAGGTGGACGCCCGCTTCGACCCCGCCCTCGGCTTCGTTTCCCGGCGGGACATTCGCCAGTACATCCTGGGCTCCCGTTATGTCTGGCGGCTCAACACCCGCGCGCTGCGCTCGATATCCCTGGGCGTGCGGCCCACTTGGGCCACCGATACCAGCGGCCGGTTGATTGAGGAAGATTATGACCTGCCCTACCTGATGCTCACCACCCCCGCCGGCGACACGTGGTACATGGAATACTCACTCAACCGCGACGTGGTGGACGCGCCTTTCGAGATGTGGCCCGGCGTCTGGATCCCGGCCGACGATTACGGTTGGGGCGGCTTCCGCACCTTCCTCCGCACCAGCGAGGCCCGCCCCCTGAGCTGGTTCTTCAATTATCGCCACGGCGACTATTACCACGGCACGCGCCAGGACTATCTCACCGAGTTGAACTGGCGCCCCTCCAGTCACTGGCTGTGGGGCCTGAATTATCAGCTCCGCCGGGTCCGCCTGCCCAGTGGCGACTTTGATGCGCGCCTGGCCGGCCTGCGCCTCAACCTGACCTTCACCCCCAACCTCTCCTGGAACAACCTCGTGCAATACGAAAACCAAACCCGCTCCGCCGGCTGGAACAGCCGCCTCCGCTGGACCTTCCGCCCCGGTTGCGACGCCTACCTCGTCTTCAACCAGGGCATGGCCGTCGAGGAATGGCGCCTCTCCCGCCAGTGGAGCGAAATCTCCTGCAAAGTGGTGGTCACCTTGCGGTTTTAACCGCCCACCCCAAAGTCTCCCCGCGCCGCCTGCACCCCGGCCCATGCACAGGAGTTTCGTCCCGCGCCGGCCCCAGCCTCTTGCCCGCCAAACACCCGCCACCAGCCCGGCAGCCCCCTACTTCCCTGCGACTCGGAGGTTGTCACCCGTCCCCCGGCAGTTACAATCCCCTTCATGCCAGTGCCTGTCATTTCCATTGCGCAGATGCGGGAGTGGGAAAACCAAACCTGGGCCGCCGGCCGCTCGGAAACGGACGTCATTCGCCAGGCCGGCACTGCCTTCGCCGCCGAGTTGAAGCACTGGTGGCAACCCCCGCAACCCCTCCTCATCCTTGCCGGACGTGGCCACAACGGCGACGACGCCCGAGCTGCGGCGGAATGTTTTCCGCGCGAGCAAGTGATCCTGCTTAATGTGCACGATCCCGCCGCCGCCCTGCCGGAACTCAAAGCCCACCTTGCACGGCATGCCGCCACCCCGGGTTGGATCGTGGACGGTTTGTTTGGCATTGGCCTTAATCGCCCCCTCGGTGATGCCTGGCGGGCGCTGGTGGAGGAGATCAATGCCTCCGGCTGGCCCGTGGCCGCCGTGGATGTGCCAAGCGGCCTGGACGCCGATACCGCACAGCCCCTCGGCGCCGCCGTGCGCGCCACCCTCACCGTCACCTTTGGCGCTCCCAAATGGGGACTGCTCGCACCAGAGGCGGCGGAATTCACCGGCCGCCTCTGGGTCGCGCCCGACATTGGTTTGATCCCCTGTCCCTTCAGCCACCGCGTGCAATGGACCCTGCCCGAAGATTTCCGCCATTTCCCCCCGCGCCGGCCGGTGGCGGGACACAAAGGCACCTTTGGCCACCTGGGCCTGGTGGCCGGCAGCGCCGGCTATCACGGCGCGGCCGTGCTGGCCGCCCTGGGAGCGCAAAAAGCCCAGCCCGGCCTGATCACCGTGGCCACCATGGAAGGCACCTACATCCCGATTGCCTCGCAGTTGCGCGCGCCCATGGTTTGCGTCTGGACGCCGCACACCTTCGAGCAAAAAGCATGCGATGCCTGGCTGCTCGGCCCCGGTTTGGCCGGCGCCTTGCACCATCAGGAACTCAAGCCGGCGCTCATCGCCTTGTGGCGCGAATTCCCCGGCCCCGTCGTGGCCGACGCCAGCGCCCTGGACATGCTGGAGCCCGGCCCCGCTGCCGGCCTGCGGGTGATGACCCCTCATCCGGGCGAGGCGGCGCGTCTCTTGCAATGCTCCGTGGCCGACATTCTCCGGGATCGCTGCGCGGCCGTGCAGGCCCTGAACGAAAAATTCCCCGGCTGCCACATCGTCCTCAAAGGCCGCCTGACGGTGGTGCACGAACACAAAACCGGCACTTTCCTTAACCCCACCGGCAACCCGCATCTGGCGCAAGGCGGCGCCGGCGATGTGCTGGCAGGATACCTTGCCGGCTGGCTGGCCCAGCCGACCCTCGCCGCGCGGGCCATGACGGCCATTCGCTATGCAGTCTGGGAGCATGGCGCCGCCGCCGACCGCCTGCAGCAACGCGGCGGCGCGTGGACCATGGAGGACTTGCTCGAAGAGCTGGGAAAAACGGAAACCGGCCGCCCCGCCTGAACCTTCGCGGGCCATGCGGCCCTTAACAGCCCCGCCACCTACTGATTGATGCGGTAGGTGATCCGGGCCTTGCCCAAATCATAGGGCGACATCTGCACCCGCACCTTGTCGCCCACGCTGATGCGGATGAAGTTCTTGCGCATTTTGCCCGAAATATGCGCCAGCACCTCGTGCCCGGTGGGCAGGGCCACGCGAAACATTGTCCCCGGGAGCACTTGCGTCACCCGGCCGTCAAATTCAATCGGTTCTTCTTTCGACACGTTGTTGGCAGTAATCCACTTTCTGGCAACGTCCGCCCTTGCGGACGCCGCACCCTTATCAGGGTGCCTAATCTGTCCGCCTGCCCAATAATTGCAAGCACTTTTTGGAAACCGGACACCGCGCCCGCCATCCCTGAATCCCTTGGGCTTCCGATAGCCGGGCGCCGGAATTTTCGCCCGGGCAATCCTCACTCGCCTTGCGCGGGATCTTCTGGCAGACTGCCGCCATGCAATACTCTTATGAAGAGCTGGCCGGGATGCTGGATCACTCCCTGCTGCATCCCACCTTCACGGATCAGGAAATGGAGGAAGGCTGCCGGCTGGCGGCCCGTTATCGCGTGGCCTCCGTCTGCGTCAAACCTTATTTCGTCAAACGCGCCGCCGAGCTGCTCCGCGGCACCGGCGTCAAAGTCGGTGCCGTGGTGGCCTTCCCCCACGGCAACAGCGCCACCGAGGTCAAACGTTACGAAACCCGCGTGGCCTGCCAGGATGGCGCGGTGGAAATTGACATGGTCATCAACATCGGCAAGGCCCTCAGCGGCGACTGGGACTATGTGGAGGCTGACATCCGCGCCGTGTGTGAAGAAGCCCACGCCCACGGCGCCAAGGTCAAGGTCATCTTTGAAAATGATTACCTGCCCAATGACGAAATCAAAATCCGCCTCTGCCAGATCAGCGAACGGGCCGGAGCGGACTGGATCAAAACCAGCACCGGCTATGGCTTCGTCAAGGGGCCGGACGGCAAGTACAGCTACCGCGGCGCCACCGAGCATGATTTGCGCCTGATGCGCGCGCACGTCTCCCCCAAGGTGCAGGTCAAAGCCGCCGGCGGCGTGCGCGATTTGGACGCACTGATCCTCGTGCGGGATCTGGGTTGCACCCGTTGCGGCGCCACCGCCTCGGCCGCCATGTTGGAGGAATACAAAAAGCGCGCCGCCGGCGAAGCCGCCGCCGCCGGCCCTGCCTCCCTCGGCGGCGGGGGCTACTAACCCTCAGCCCCCGCGTGGCCCGGCCGGTTTATTCGAGGATCTCCCGCAAGGCGAAATCATCGAAATCGGCGGTGAACCGATAATCATTGGTCATCGTCGTGCGCCCGCGCAACCAGATGCTCAGCCGATCCTTTTGCGGGCGCACCGGCTCGCTGCGGTAATCCACATATACCCCATGCAGCAGCGGGCCTTTGCTCCATTGCACCGTGGGGGCATCCGGGTTTTCCGTCTGGCCGGTGGGATCAATGCCCACCATCGTTTGATGCTGCCAGTCCAGCGGCCAAGAAGAACGAATCTTGCCGGTGAGCCGGTAGGCCGCAAAGCGGTTCAACCCGCCTACCTGTTGCACAAACCCGCCATCCGCCCGCGCCCCCGTCGCGCTGCCGCCCACCACCCGCGCCGTGAAATTGGTGTTGGCGGGACCATCCGCAAACCGCACCAGCCGCGTGGCCGGCTCGACTTTGAAGGGGGTCCAGCCGGCGGGCAGCTCGCCCTCGGCCGCCTGCATGTCGCCCTGCCGCAAGAGATTGGGGCCGGGCGGCGGCGCGCTGGCACTGAGGTATTCCACCACCTGCATATCCAGATCAAACGGCATGGCCTCGCGTCCCAATTTATACGCCGTCCCGTGCGCGTAATCATCCGGCGCCACCTTCTTGTAGGGATTAAACCCCGGGCGGTCATCGCTCACGTCCCCCTTGATGTTCACAAAGCCATGCAAGGTTTCGTAGTTTTCGATGCTCTCAAACTCCAGCGCATACGTGGCGCCCGGCGTCAGCGGCACTTCGCCGCGCGCGTACGCCGCGCCAAACATGCCCCACGACGCATCGCCCGTGTAGTTGCCATTGCCGATGGCAATTTTCTCCACCCCCACCACCGGCCCCTCCGGCCCGCCCTGCCGCACGCGCACCACCACCCGCTGGCGGCTCAAGGGCGGTTGCGCGCCGCCCACCGCCGCATGCAGCAGCACCCCGGCCAGGCTCCGGCCCCGGGCCACATACGTCTGGCTCCAGCGCTGCGCGAAACCGGCAAATTCCTGATACGCCAGATGCACTTTTTTGTTGTAGGGAATCACCCACCCCTCCGCATCCGTGGCCACGGCCAGCCAGAGCTGCTGCGGCCCCCAGCCGCGGCTGCCGTCCTTCCCCACGCGGTACAGCGACGGCTCGGCCGCCGTATTCGTCCGCCAGAACGTCTGCATCACGCCGCCCTCTTTTTCCGCGCGCAGCCGGATGGCGTACTTCTCCCCGGGGATTAATGGCACCTCGCCGGAATCCCACGCCGTGGCATAGGCGTAATTCTTGGCGCCCCCGCAATCCACCTTGGGAATGACCCCCGGCGGCCCGACCTGCGGCCACTGATCCGGCGTGCCGGCCCCCGCCCGATGCACCGTCGCCACCAAAGTCTGGCTCCCCGGCCCCTGGCCATCCACCCCGTCATGCGCCAGCCGGATTCCCACCGCCGTCAGGCTGTGCCCGCGCGCGGTGAAGACCTGATAATATTCCGTGGCCGGCCGGCTGTCCCAAGCCCCCTCATAAAAGCAGGCGTAATCAAAACTGGGCGTCACATCGCGCCCGTCCAGTTTCTCGCCATCCCGCAAGATCACCGGGCTTAAAATCTGAGGGCGGAAAAAACCGCCCGGTTGCGTGAACCAAACGGTGTACTCCCCGGGCGGGCCTGCAATCAAATACCACCCCGCCGGATGAGTTTCCCACGTGCGAAAACCGCGGGCCTCGGCTTGCCCCCCTTTCTGGCTGGCAAACACCATCACCGCCGCGCAATAAAGCGGCTCGCCTCCCTCGTACCGCGGATGATGCACGCGGCCCGATAGCTGGCTCTGGGCGCCCAGCGGCCAGCTCGCAGACAAAACCAGGGCCGTCAAGAAAAACCGTTTGCAGCAAGAGCGCAGTGAGGCAGGCATGAGCGAGACTTTAATGGCCCCGCCCGCCCACGCAAGTCTCAACAAAAGCATCCCCTGCTGCCTGGGCAATGCGGAGGCCAGCGCACTCCCCGCCGCTTTTGTCTGGCAGGGCTGCCGGGGGGCGCGCATATTAAGGCGCAGAACGCATGAAAAAATGTTTCTGGTTAAGTGGGCTGCTCGCGCTGGGTTGTCTCGGTATTTCCTGGGCCGCCGCCGCTTCGGCTGAAGATCAAAAACTGGCGGACTTCTTCCGCCAACATCTGGAGGAACAACTGCGCCAGCGCCCCCTGCTGGCCACCGAATTGGGGGACCACCGCTATGATCATCGGCTGGACGATATTTCCCCCTCCGCGCGCGCCAGGTGGAAAGAGGACTGCCGCGCCACGCTGGCCGCCCTGCCGCAGGCCGTGAATTACCAGGCCCTCAGCCGCGACGGCCAGGTGGATTATGAAATCTTCCGCAGCAGCCTCGAACGCACGCTCTGGCTCATGGAAAACCAAGACCCCTGGGCCGAGGACCCGCGGGTGTACAACCAATACCTCAATGACAGCATCTATCTGGTGCTGGCGCAATCCACCCTGCCCCGGGAAACCAACGTCAGCAACGCCATCGCCCGCATGGCCTTCCTGCCCCAGGTCGTGGCCGAAGCCCGCCGCAGTCTCAAGCATCCCCCGCGGGTGATGGTGGAAACCGCCATCCGCCAAAACCGCGGGGCCATCAACTTTTACGAGAAAACGCTTTTCGACCTGGTGGGGCGCACCCCGCAATTGCCGCGCCTCAAGGCCGCCGCCAACGCCGTGCTGCCCGTGTTGCGGGCGCACCAGCAATTCCTGGAGCAGGAGCTGCTCCCCCGCGCCACCGGCAACTGGCGCCTCGGCCGCGACAAGTTCAGCCGCAAACTCGAGCTGACCCTGCAAACCGGCTGGGACGCCGACACCCTGTTGCAGATGGCCGAAGCCGAGTTTGCCCGCGTGGAGCAGGAATTGTACGTGGTGGCCCGCCAGCTCTGGGGCGTGTATTTCCCCGGGCAGGTCATCCCCCCGGACACCCCGGAGGGACGCCGCCAGACCGTGGCGCTCGTCATCCAACGGGTGGGCCAGGAGCATGGCCGCCCGGCGGATTTGATCAAGGATGCCCGCGCCACCGTGGCCCGCATCAAACAATTCATCACCGCGGCCGACATCCTGCAACTGCCCGCCCCCGATCGCTGCCAGATCATCGAAATGCCGGAATTCCAACGCGGCAACGCCATCGCCTACATGAATTCGCCGCCCCCCCTGGACCCTGAAGCCACCGGCTATTACGCCATCAGCCCGCCCCCCCGCGACTGGCCGCCCGAGCGCGTGAAAAGTTTTTTGGAGGAATACAACCAGCACATGCTGCAAATCCTGACCATCCACGAAGCCTACCCCGGCCACTACGTGCAGCATGAGTACGCCAACCGCGTCCCCTCGCTCATCCGCAAAGTGCTCGCCAGCGGCGTGTACGTGGAGGGCTGGGCGGTTTACACCGAGCAAATGATGCTCGACCAGGGCTTTGGCGCAGGCGACCTGCGCCTCCGGCTCAACCAGCTCAAGTTCTACCTCCGCGCCATCGCCAACGCCATCCTCGACCACAAAATGCACTGCACCGCCATCACCGACGAGGAGGCCCTGGCCTTCCTCACCCGGCGCGCCTTCCAGAGCGAGGGCGAGGCCCGGCTGAAAATCATTCGCGCCCAGCAAAGCTCCGTGCAACTCTCCACCTACTTTGCCGGACGCATGGCCATGTACCAGTTGCGCCAGAACCTCCAGCAGGCCATGGGCCCGCGTTTCGCCCTGGGACGATTCCACGAAGCCGTGTTGCTCTGCGGGCCGGTGCCGGTCAAATACCTGCCGGAGCTGGTGCGCCGCCAGTTGCAAGAGAAACCATGAAAAACCTCCTGTCCATCGGCGGCGCTCTGCTCCTGCTGGCTGCCGCCCTGCTGACCGGCTGCGCCAGCCAGAGCAAAGCCGCCAAACTCCCGCCCCCGCAACCGCTGGCGGAGTCCACCAATACCGCCGGCCCCCTCATGCGCCATCTCCTGCGCGGGCCTTTCCCCGAATTGCCGGCGCTGCAAATGGAATTGCCTGCCACCTATGTGGCAGAGCGGGAAGACGGCCGGGATTTCACCGTCTTCTACCTGCG
This sequence comes from Verrucomicrobiia bacterium, assembly GCA_026414565.1. Taxonomy (NCBI): domain Bacteria; kingdom Pseudomonadati; phylum Verrucomicrobiota; class Verrucomicrobiia; species Verrucomicrobiia bacterium. The sequence continues at coordinate 36,153 of JAOAIT010000037.1, read as the reverse complement.
CGACCGCCGCCTCAAGGCCGGCGTGGGCATCTACCTCGGGCCCGCCCCGCAATTCCACCACCAACGCGACCCCTACCTCTCCGTGAGCGCCGAAAAAGGCAAACTGGGCAGCCGCGAGGTCGAATGGCGGCGTTACCAAAACAAAGGGCTGTTTTGCGCGGAAACGGTCATCCCGGAAGTCTTCAAATCGCTCTCCCGAAAAGAGGGAGACCGCCTGGCCCTCTGCAAAATGCATGTCTTCCTCACCGCTCCCAATCCCGCCCTGCTCGCCGAGCTGGAGGCCGCCGTCGGCCGCATGCAAGTCCGCGAACCGGCCGCCCCTTGATTCACGAGACGAAACCTCCGCCCCCGGCTCACCCCCCCTGCCCGGGGGGAGGCTGTAATAAAGCATTGCTAATACAAGTGCCGCTTGGCTATAAGTGAAAGCCACGGTGCGGCGGCCCGGACCGGTTGCAATCCCCGGGCGCGGCACCCCTGGCATCAGAGCAACTTTATGGCAAAAGCTGACAAAGCCTACGTGTTGTTTGGCGCCCCAGGTTCGGGCAAGGGCACGCAAGCCGAGCAACTGGTCAAACACTACGGTTTCGTCCATGTGGCCACCGGCGATTTATTCCGCGAAAACCTCAAGCTCAACACCCCGCTGGGACAACTGGCCAAGGGCTACATGGAAAAAGGCGCGCTCGTGCCCGATGATGTCACCGCCCAAATGCTCAAGGAGCGTCTGCAACGCGGGGACGAGGCGCCGGCGTATCTGCTGGACGGTTTCCCGCGCACCCTGCCCCAGGCCAAAATGCTGGAGGACATTCTGCGCGAGCTGGGCATCAAGCTGGCCGCCGTCATCTTCATCCAAACCAGCGATGACCTGATTGTCCGCCGCCTCGGCGGACGCCTCATTTGCAAAAGCTGCCAGACCCCCTATCACAAAACCAACCGTCCCCCGAAAAAAGAGGGAATCTGCGACCGTTGTGGCGGCGAATTGTACCAACGAGCCGATGACAACCCGGAAACCGTCCGCGCCCGCCTGGCCACCTTCCACTCCCAGACCGCCCCGCTCATTGAGTACTACCAAAAAGCCGGCCTCTTGCATCCCGTGAACGGCGAGATCAGCGCCGAACAAACGCTTCACGAAATCAGCGCCATTTTGCAAAAGCATTGAGCCGCATGAATCAGTGCGCCCGCGCGCGCTGCCTCCCCCCGCCGCGGGGCGGGGTGCGCTGCCCTGCGGCCCGGTCCCCATGGTGATACGTAACGTCCTTCTGGCCTGGCTGGCCGGCCTCCTCTGCGCCTGGGCCATGGAGCCTTGCCGGCTGGAAATTGTGGAACAGGACACCGGCTGGCCGGTGCCGCTGGTCGAATTACGCACCACCCACGGCGTCCGCTTCGTCAGCGACAACGCCGGAGTCATCGCCTTCGATTTGCCGGAGCTGATGGGACGCGAAACCTGGTTTGACGTCATCGGCCACGGCTACGAACGGCCCAAAGATGGCTTCGGCTACCGCGGCCTGCGCCTGACTCCGGCCCCGGGCAAAACCCTGCGCGTCGAGGTCCAACGCACCATCATCGCCCGCCGGCTCGGACGCATCACCGGCGCGGGCCTCTTCGCCGAGAGCCAGAAAACCGGCCGCGAGCAGGACTGGCCCGAATCAGGCGTGCTGGGCTGTGACAGTGTGCAAAACGCCGTTCATCAGGGACGCCTCTACTGGCTCTGGGGCGATACCACCCTGGCCCATTATCCGCTGGGTATTTTCCACATGACCGGCGCCATCACCCCCGTTCAGGCCCTCACCAATTTCACCCCGCCCGTCCGCCTCCAGTTTGCACACTTCCGTGACGCCCAAGGGCGGGTCAAAGGGCTGGCGCCCCTGCCCGGCAGCGGGCCAACCTGGCTGACGGGCGTGGCCAGTTTGCCGGCCGCCGATGGCACCCCGCGGCTGGTGGCCAGCTACTCCAAAATCCGCAATCATCTGGAGGCTTACGAATGGGGGCTGTGTGTCTGGAATGAGGAAAAGACACAATTTGAGCGGCTGGCCGTGCTCTGGACCAAAACCGAAGCCTCCCGCCGGCCGCCGCCGCTCCCGCAGGGGCATCCCGTCTTGTGGCAGGATGAACAGGGCCGGGATTGGGTGTTGTTTGGCGATCCCTTCCCCCGCCTGCGGTGTCCGGCCACCTTCGAGGCGTGGCAAAACACCAACACCTGGCAGGAACTCACCCCTCCCGCCCAGCTCACCGCGGCCGGCGACGGCAAGGCGGTGAAACCGCACACCGGCTCCATTGCCTGGCATCCCTGGCGCAAACGCTGGGTGACTGTCTTCATGGAGGCTTTCGGCAAACCCTCCACCTTCGGCGAGTTGTGGTATGCCGAGGCCGGATCGCCCCTGGGCCCCTGGGGGCCGGCGGTGAAGGTGTTGACGCATGAGAATTACACCTTCTACAACCCCCGCCTGCACATCGAATTTTCCCCTCCCAATTCTCCCATCTTGATCTTCGAAGGCACCTACACAGCCGAGTTTGCCGACAAACCGCAAATCACCCCACGCCACAATTACAACCAGGTGCTGTACCGCCTGGACCTGGATGACCCCCGGCTGAAACCCGCCCAGGCCGCCCCATGAGCCGCGGCCGCCTCAGGCCTTGGCGCCCTGCTGTTGAATCTGGCGCGTAATCTCCAGCGCCAAATCCAGCGCCAGCTTGGCCTTCGCCCCGCTCACCGCCGGCTCGCGCCCCGCCTGCGCGCACCGCACAAAATGCTCCAGCTCCAGCCGCAACGGCTCCCCTTTCTCAATCGGCACCGGCTCCCGCACAATGCGGCGGCCGGCAAATTCGCTCACCAGCGTGGCCTCCTTGCCGCCCAGCCACTTCTTGAGCAGCGAGCTTTCCGGTTCATCCGCGCGGGCCAGACGGTATATGAATCCCTCCTGGGCGCGGTAATCCAAAGAAATATACGACGGCTGCGGCCCCCCGCTGAACACACGAATCTTCCGCATCCGCTCCGGACTGACGCGGCTGACCGTCAGGTTGGCCACACAGCCATTGGCAAAGCGCAGCCGCGCATTGGCGATGTCCTCCGTCGGACTCAGCACCGCCACACCCACCGCATCCACGGCCACGACCGGCGAGGCCACAAAGGCCAGCACCACATCCAGATCATGGATCATCAAATCCAGCACCACCCCAATGTCCGTGCTCCGCTTGGGGAAGGGCGAAAGGCGGTGCGCCTCAATAAAACGCGGCTCTGTGGCGGTCTTTTGCAGATAGGCAAACACTGGATTAAACCGCTCCACATGGCCCACCTGCAGCACGCACTGACGCCGCGCCGCCAGCTCCACCAGCTCGGCGGCTTGCGCCGCCTGATCCGTCATCGGTTTCTCCACCAGACAATGGCGCCCGGCCTCCAGCGCCTGCCGCGCCAGCGCGTAATGGGTTACCGTGGGCGTGACAATGCTCAAGGCCTCCGCCCTGGCGATAATCTCCTCCACCGAGGCCAGCACGGGCACCCCGCAACGGGCGGCCACTTGCGCCGCCACTTCGCGATTGGTGTCGTACACGCCCACCAGCTCCACCAGCCCGGCAGCGGCCAGCTCGGCATAAATGCGGGCGTGCTCCTTGCCCAGGGCGCCGGTGCCCAGTACAGCCACTTTGAGTTTGCTCATCCCGCTCCGCAGCGTAACCCGCCGGCCACGCCCCTGGCAAGGCACAGGTGGGGCCGCCTGCCTCAAGGTGGGGAGCCGCTCGCGACCTCCATAATCTCGTAAAGCCGGCCTTCCAGCACCACCTGCAGACTCGTCCCCAGCGAGAACCACGCCGCCGCCTGCGGATGCTTCCGCAGCAGCTCGAAATACTCCGGCGAACCAAACACAATGGCGATGGGTTTCTGATCCTTGAACTTCTGCGCCTCCGCGTCCACCCATTGCGTGCCGTTCTGATAAAAGGTGCGCCCGCCCACATGGCGCGTGGTGGCGGCAAATTGTTGCGCCGCCTGGGCCGCCTGCTCCGGCGAGGCCGGCTGCCCGCGCACCATCCCACCCCCCGCCCCGCCCGGGGCCACAGGGGCTGCGCGCATGACCGCCCGCCCGCTGTACAACATCGCGTCCTGCGCCTGCTCGGCCTGCTTCAAAGCGGCAGAGGCCTGCGCGCCCGCCACCGCCAAATCTCCCGCCCGCTGCCGCCGGCCCTCCTCGTACGCCCGCGAAAGCTCCCGCTGGGCGGAGCGATCCTCTGCCAGCCAGCGCATGGTCTGCTGGGTGGCAGCCACGTTGCGGCGCTGCTCGTCCTCCACAATCAAATAAGCCGTGTACGGCGTGACAATTCCATGGCGGCGCGCCAGCTCGGTGACTTCATCCTTCAATTCCTTGTTCTCGCCCCGCAGGCGGATTTCATCCAGCAAAAAGCCCACCCTCCGCGTGGCCCACAGGCGCGGGATGAAATCATGCTCCTCCCCGGGGCCAAATTTGACCGGGAAGGTGAACCGCCGCGGCTGCCCTTTCATCTGGCCCTCGAGCAACAGGGTCACCGCCCCCTCGCCTTCGAAACGCCCCGCCACCACCACCTGATCCCCGCGAAACACATCCGGCAACGGCGTGGGATGCACCTGGCGCACCGTCACCGGCCCCTCAAACTTGAGGGTGGGATTGGTCAGCACCGGCTCGCTGATCTTGGTGTAGAACTGCGACAGCTTCACCTCGAGGTCTTCCTCGGGCAGCACGTATTGGCTGGCGGCGCGTGTGTTTTCCGCCAGCAAATCCAGCAGATGCGTGTTCACATCCGTCCCAATCCCAAAACAAAACACCCGCGTCACCCCTTCCCGCGCCTTGAGCGCGCTCTTCAAAATCGCGTCCGCATCCGTCTCGCCCACCGTGGGTTGGCCGTCCGTCAGGAAAATCACCAGAAACGGGCGCTGCTCTCCGGCCGGTTTCTTGCGCAGCGCCTCCAGCAGGGCATCATGAATGGCCGTCCCGCCCGCAGCCCGCAGGCCGTTGATAAACTCCAGAGCGCGCTTGCGATTCTCCCGGTTGGCAGTCATGAGTTCTTTGAACAACGGCTCGGTCTCCGTGGAAAACCGAATCACCTCAAACCGGTCCTCCTCATTCAAGTTCTCCACGCAATACCGCAGCGCTTTCTTCGCCTGCTCCATCTTTGCGCCTGACATGGAGCCGGAGGTGTCCACCACAAACAAAATATCCTTGGGCGCGGGTTTTTCCTTGCCGGTCTCCGGCGGCGGCGACAGCAGCGCCAGAAAATAGCCATCCTCTCCCGCCCGTTTGTGCGTCAGCAGGCTCACCCCAAACTCGCCCTCCTCCACCGAATAATAAAGCTGGAAATCCGCCTCCGGCTTCACCTGCGTGGCCTCGTAGCCAATGACCGCCCGCCGCGCCCCGTCGCGTTTGATCTCCACTTTGTGGCTGGGCGAGTACAGCGTCTTGAGCGGGCGCGACGTCTCCAGGGTCAGCTTGAAACTCAGGTTTTTCACCGGCGCCGCGGAATGTTTTTCCGTGGACAACGGCAGCGTAAAGGCCACCAGCCCCCCATCGGCCTTCAACAATTGTTGATACGTCAGCGTGATGCGCTTCTTGCCGTGCGGTTCAATGGGAAAGATGCGCACCTTGTACAAGTCCCGCCCCGCATACTCCAGCAACGCCGGGTCCCGCAACCGCCGGACAATGTCCTCATAAATGCCCCGCGCCTTGTCCGCCGCCAGCAGCTCGGCCTCCATCGGCTTGCCGTTGATGTCCATCGCAAACTTCCGCAACTGCGCCCCACGCGGGACGGGAAAAAGAAAAGTGCCTTCCAGTTGGCGCGGATTGGGGTTGTAAAACTCCTGCTCCACCGTCACCACCGCCACCTGGTCCTTGAGGCTGATGTCCGCCCGCGTCGAGGCGATTTCCAGCGGCGCCCACACCGGAGGCGGTATCGGGCGCGGCGGCCATGGCGGGGGACGCGGGGGGGGAATGGGCGGATACGGCGGCGGCCAGATGATGGGCCGGGTCCAGAAATCAGGCTCGTGGACAATAATCAGGCCGGCAGCCCGGGTTTGGAAAAGGGCGGCCAGCGCCATCAGCAAAAACAGCAGGCTAAAAAGCGCACGTTTCATACACCTTATTGGACAGCTTTGGCCCGCGGATGCTCCCCATTTTTCATCACGCCGGGGACGGGCGATCCTCCCTTCGCCTCACTTGACCATTGCACGGCCCAGACGGATTGATTAGCTTCAAGTCCGATGTGTGCGTTGCTGCGGAACTGGTGGAAACGCGCCTGGCCGCTGCTGTTGCTGGCGGCGGCAGGCGGCTGGGGTTGTTTCCCCCCCACAGATTCCGCCCTCGACGAATCGAAAGAGCCTTATTACGTGCTCGGCCAGCGCAAACTGGGCAGCTTCGACTACAAGGGCGCAGTGGAGGCCTTTGAAAAAGCCCTGGAGGTCAACCCCCGCTCCTCTTCGGCCCACTTCCAACTGGGGGTGCTGTACGAGCAAAAAATTGCCGAGGAAAACTCCTACGCCATCGCCATTTACCATTACAACAAGTTCCTTCAGCTCCGGCCCCGCTCGCCCCATGCGGAGATCGTCAAACAGCGCATCATTGCCTGCAAACAGGAGCTCGCCAAGCCCATTGCCCTGGCGCCCGGCACCCAGTCCGTGCTCCGGGATATTGAGCGCTTGAAGGTGGAAAACGCCCAGTTGCGCAGCCAGTTGGAGGCATGGGTGGCCTATGCCACCAATCGCGCCGCCCTGGCCCCGCCGCCCTCAACCCCCAGCCCCGCCCCGCTTGCGGCAACCAATCCCCCTCCCCCCACCCCGGCCCCGGCCGCCACGCCCGGCACTGTGGCTGGCGATCCGGCCCGCCCGCACACTCCCGCCAACCCGCCCTCCGCGGCCCTCCGCACCCACAAAGTGCAGGCCAACGAAACCCCCGCCGCCATCGCCCGCAAATATGGCATTTCCCTTCGTGCGCTCATGGACGCCAACCCGGGGCTGGACGCCCGCCGCCTGAAGATCGGGCAGGTGCTGAACATCCCGCCCTCCTGATCATCCCTGCCCCCATGAGGCCACGCCCCTTTTTCCTCCTGGTTCTGGCGTTCTGGCTGGTCATGAATTTCTTGTTGTTTCGCGCCGAATACGGCGGCGCCCGCCAGGTGGGCGTGGCGGTGGCCCCCCAGGCCGTCTGGCACCGCATCATCACCGCCGCCGACAGCTCCTCCCTGGAAATCGTCTATCAAGGCCAGAAATATGGCGTCTGCCGCTGGATGGCCACCGTGGGCGAAGAGCGGCCCCCGCAGGACCTCCCCAACCGCGAGGCCGCCCCCGAGGGCATGGTGCGCCGCATCACCGGTTACACGCTGGATTTTGATGGCAACCTCATGCTGCGCGAACTGGGCCAGAATGTGCGCTTCTTCCTCCGCCTCCATCTCTCCACCAACTACACCTGGCGCGATCTCCAACTGCGCACCCAGCTCAAGCCCGATGTGTACGAAATCCATGCCGATGCCGTGGCGCAGCGCCTCACCGTGCGCCTGAGCGACGGCGTCAACGAAACCACCTATGCCTACACTTTCGATGAGCTGCGCGATCCCCGGCGGTTGCTGGAGGATTTCGAGGTGCCGCTGCCCGTCGTGTGGCTGCTCAACACCATCCAGCCCTCCGACCCCGCTGCCGCCTCCTTCCGCCTGGGCCTCGAATGGCAGGCCCGCCATGATGTCATGTCCCTGGGGCGCTCCGCCATGAAGGTGTATCGCCTGCAGGCGCGCGTGCTCGACCGCTATTATCTGGTGGTGTACGTCAGCCGCGCCGGCGAAATCCTCCGCGTGGATTTTCCGGGCAATGTTTCCCTGATCAACTATGTTCTGAGCGGTCTCCAATAGGCAGCAGGCAGGTCATGATCGAGCTGGTGCATCTGGTCAAAAAGTTCGGCGACCTCGTCGCCGTCAACGATATTTCCCTCACCGTGGCGCGCGGCGAATTCTTCGCCGTGCTCGGCCCCAATGCCGCCGGCAAAACCACCACCATCAAGATGCTCACCGGCCTCATCAAGCCCACCAGCGGCTGCGCGCGCATCAGCGGCTTCGACGTGCAGCAACAACCCCTCGAGGCCCGCCGCCGCCTGGCCTATGTGCCGGATTTTCCCTTCCTCTACGAAAAACTGACTCCGTGGGAATTCCTCCGCTTCATCGGCCAACTCTTTCGGATGCCCACCGCGGACCTGGAACACAAGGCGCGCGCCCTGGTCAACCGTTTTCAGTTGGAGGAATACCTGCACAAACCCATCGAGGGCCTCTCCCACGGCACCCGTCAGCGCACCGCCATTGCCGCCGCCCTGCTGCATGACCCGGAAGTCTTTGTCATTGATGAACCCATGGTGGGCCTGGATCCCCACCACGCCCGCATCGTTAAAGACACCCTGAAGGAACGCTCCCTCCAGGGCATGACCGTTTTCGTCTCCACCCACCAGCTCAGCGTGGCGGAGGAAATGGCCGACCGCATTGGCATCATTCACCAGGGCCGCCTCATCGCCGTGGGCACGGCCGAGGAGCTGCGCCGCCAGAGCGGCGCCGCCGGCCCCCTGGAGCAGGCCTTTCTGGCGTTGACGGAAAGTGACGCCGGGCCTCAATGATCAGGGCTTGGGGCTGACAAATCCTCCTCCCTCATCCCCTGTTCTCACCCGCATCAGACGACGCGGGGCGCGTCAGAAGCCCAGCCAAATGCCCGCCGCCCTTACGCGGCGGGCGTCTTCGCCGGCAGGGTTTTCAAATACGCATCAATCGCCTGCGCTGCATTCTTGCCATCGCCCATGGCCAAAATGACCGTGGCCGCGCCGCGCACAATGTCCCCGCCGGCAAACACCCCCGGCAGATTGGTCATCCCCCGCTCGTCCGTCTTGATGTGCCCCCGCTCGTCCAGCGCCAGCTCCGGGCAGGTGGAAGTCAGCAGCGGATTGGCCCGTGAGCCAATGGCCACCACCACCACATCGCAAGGCAGCGTAAATTCCGAGCCGGGCACCGGCACGGGACGCCGCCGCCCCTTGGCGTCCGGCTCGCCCAGCGCCATGCGCTGGCAGCGCAACCCGGTGACCCACCGCTTTTCATCGTGCAAGACCTCCAGCGGCGCCGCCAGAAATTCAAATTGAATGCCCTCTTCCTCGGCGTGATGCACCTCCTCCACCCGCGCCGGCATCTCGGCCTTGGTGCGCCGATAGACAATCATGGATGCCTCCGCCCCCAGCCGCTTGGCGGTGCGCGCCGCGTCCATGGCCACGTTGCCGCCCCCCACCACGGCCACCCGCCGCCCCTGCAGCACCGGCGTGTCCGATTTGGCAAAAGCGGCCATCAGGTTGACACGCGTCAGGTACTCGTTGGCGGAATACACCCCTTTGGAATTCTCGCCCGGCACCTGCATGAAAACCGGCAGCCCCGCCCCGTTGGCCAGAAACACCGCATCGAACCGCTGGCGCAGCTCCGGCAGCGTATAAGTGCGCCCAATGACCACGTTGCACTCGATCTTGACGCCCGCCTTTTGCAGGCGCTCCACCTCCTGCTTCACAATCTGTTTGGGCAGCCGGAACTCCGGAATGCCATACACCAGCACCCCGCCGGGCTTGTGCAACGCCTCATACACCGTTACCTCGTGGCCCATCGCCGCCAGCTCGCCCGCCGCCGTCAGCCCGGCCGGACCGGAGCCGACCACCGCCACACGGCGGCCGCTCGGCGCGGCCTTGGGCAGCTCCAGGTGATGCGCATGGCGATAGGCCCAATCCGCCACAAACCGCTCCAAATGCCCAATCGCCACCGGCGCCCCCTTGATGCCCCGCACGCATTCCACCTCGCATTGCGTCTCCTGCGGGCACACCCGCCCCGTGATGGCCGGCAGGGCGTTGTCGCGCAACAGGCTGCGCGCCGCCCCGGCCAGATCCCCCTCGGCCACCAGTTTGATGAACTGCGGAATGTTCACCCGCACCGGACAGCCCCGGATGCACCGGGCTTCCTTGCACTGAATGCAACGGTGGGCCTCCAACAAGGCCAGTTGCTCGGAAAAACCCAGGTTGACTTCGGCAAAATTGGCCGTGCGCGCCTCCGGCGCTTGCTCCGGCATTTTCTGCCGGGGCAATTGCAGGCGCTCCTTCAAATGAGCCGGCGGTTTCATGGGAAATCTAAAAAATTAGGCCGTGGGCAGGCCGATGAAACAGGCGTGATCCTGCATCAGCTTTTGCTCGTGCGCGCGATACGTTTGCAAACGATCAGCCAGCAAATCAAAATCCACCTGATGTCCGTCAAACTCCGGGCCGTCCACACAGGCAAACAGCGTCTTGCCCCCCACATCCACCCGGCAGCCCCCGCACATCCCTGTCCCATCCACCATGATCGGATTGAGCGAAACGATGGTGTGCACCTTCAGGGGCCGCGTCAGCTCCGCCACCGCGCGCATCATGGGCACCGGCCCCACGGCATACACGATGTCCACCCCCCCTTGGGCCAGCAGCTCGCGGGCGGCATCGGTCACAAAACCCTTACGGCCATAGGAGCCGTCATCCGTGCAGACCACCACTTCCCCCAGCCGCCGCAGCTCGGCCTCGTAAATCACCCATTCTTTCGCCCGGCCCCCTATGATGCTGGTGACACGCACCCCGCGGCGATGCAAACCCTGGGCAATGGGATGCACCACCGCCGTGCCCACCCCCCCGCCAATGCACAAGGCATGACCGCGCTCAATCAGCTCCGTGGGCCGTCCCAGCGGGCCGCACACCGTGGCAATCGCCTCCCCCTCCGCCATCGCCACCAGCTCGCGCGTGCTTTTGCCCACCGCCTGCACCACCAGTGTTATCACGCCCGCCGCCGGATCCGCGTCCGCGATGGTCAACGGTATCCGCTCCGACTCCAGCGTGCGCTGCACAATGACAAATTGCCCCGGCGCCCGCGTCTCCGCGATGCGCCGCGCCTCCACCTCCAGCCGCGTGACATTGGGGCTGAGGGGCGTCCGCCGCACAATTCGATGCATAACTCAAACACTCGGGCGCCGGCCCCGGGAAAACGGCCGCGCCTCAAACAGTCGCACACTAAACGCCAACCAGCCATCTTGGTCAAATGTCTAATTTGTTAAAATGTCACACTTTTTTGGCCGGGGGTGGATAACAGAAAAACCGCGGCCACTGCGGAAAAAGCTCCTTGGTCAACCCACGCCCTCCCTCTCCACGCCCTTGCGGTTTTGCACCGGCCCAGGCCCGCAGCAGCTTGCGGGCTTGGCAACCTGGCTTCGGAAATGATCTCTGGGGGGGCCTCCCGGCCCGGGGCACCGCTCATTCAGCCGGCAAAAAAGCCACCCCGGCCTTCGCCCCCACTTCCTTGATGTAGCGCGCGGCCTCGGCGTATTCCTCGGCCTTGCTCAAATGCTCCATCATCAGGGGCGGTTGCTGGGGCAGCGCGGCCAGGCGTTTCAGAAAGGTGGTGTAATCCAGCGAGCCTTTGCCCGGGATCACCTCGCGGAAATGCACGTTCATCTCCACCTCCCAGAACAAATCCTTGGCATGGCAACTGGCAATGTGCGGCCCCAGTTTGTCAAAGCACTCATGCAACAAGTCCGTGTTGCGATAAAACCGCTCCGGGGAATTGATCAGATTGCACGGGTCCAGATGCACGCCAAACGCCGGCCGGTCCACCGCCTTGAGCAGCCGCAGATTGCTCTCCACGCTGTCCGGCAGGGACCAACCCATCATCTCATAACAAAACTTCGCGCGCTTCGGCTTCACCGCATCAATGATCTTGCGCGCATTCTCCACCGCCGCCTCAAAAAAACGCTCGGACAAATTGTCCGGATGCGGCCCGTACCACACTTTGGGGTTGAACGAGCCGGCAATGTCCACACAACAGCGCGCCCCCACCGCCTCGGCCAGCGCCAGGCCCTCGGTGACCAGCTCCAGGTTTTTTTTGCGCTGCTCCGGGTTGGCGTCCAGCAGGTTCACCCACCGGCCCACCTCCGCGATCACCACGTCGTGTTTGGCAAAAGCCGCGGCTGTGGCGCGAATGCGCTCCGTATCGGTAATTTTGATGTTCGGGCAATACGCCGCTCCGTACCCTAGGCGGCGGCATTCCCGGGCCAGCTCCTCCGGATCGTCCGTCCGAATAAACGTTGGCCCTCCCAGGCGAACGCCGGGCGCCGGCGCCGCCGCCAGCGCCGTTAAACCTCCACTGGCCGCCAGCCCCGCCATGGCCAGGCTGGTCCGGATGAATTGACGCCGCGGTTGTTCAGTTTTCATGGAATTAAAAGTTGGTATCCGGCTTTTCAAAATTCATCTCCTTGATCCAGATGTTGCGATACCGCACATCATGCCCCTCGGCCTGCAGCTTGATGCCCCCCGGCGTGTCGGTAATCCCTTTGCCCCCATCACGCCCCCCATCCAACCCGCTGTTGGGGCCGCCCCACACCTGCGTGATGGGCACGTTGGTATGCACCTTGATGCCGTTGAAATACATCGTCACCAGTGCGTGCTCCACCTTCTTGCCCTCCTGAAACCGGGCCGCCCGAAATTGAATGTCATACGCATTCCATTTGCCCACCCCGTTATAGGCGTGATACGGCGACTCGCTCTCATTGATCACGGCACCCATGCCGTGCTTGGTCTTGTCGCCGTCCAGAATCTGAATCTCATACCGGTTTTGCAGATACACCCCGCTGTTGCCGCCGGGCTGCATGACCAGAAATTCCACATGCAGCCGGAAGTCGCGAAAGGCCTTCTTGGTCACAATGTCCGCCGCCCCATACTTGCCCCCGGCAGCCGCCGGATCCGCCGTGGAAACCACCGTCCCGGCATCCACCGGATCCGGCACAATCTGCCATTTGATGGGCAGCGTGGCCGCCAGCCGCGGGCCCTCCCAATACGTCCATTTCTCGTCCAGCATCTTCCGCGTGCCGTCAAACAACACCTCCGCCCCCGGCAGTGGCTTGGCGCCCACCCCCAAATGCGGGTCCACCGCCCCCTGAAGCACCGCCAGACTGCAAAACAGGCTCAAAAGGCCGCCGCAAAAAACATGGTGATTTTTCATGCATCCACTTTGCCACGCCGGCCCGGCACTGTCCATTATTCTTGCGCCGGCTCCTCCGCCGTCCCCAAGGCCGGCGGCGGCGCGGCGGCCGGAGGCCCGGACGGCAGGCCCTTCTTTCGCCGTTGTACCGCCTGCTGCAGGAGATATTCGATCTGGCCGTTGACGCTGCGAAACTCGGCCTGCGCCCACGCCTCCAGTTCGGCCCACAGGGCAGGATCCATGCGCAGCAGAAATGATTTGCGCGGGGGCATGGAAGCCACTCATCCGGCTCAGGTGTACAGCGTGCCGGTGTTGACCACCGGATGCACCTCCGACTCCCCGCACAGCACCACCATCAAATTGCTCACCATGGCCGCCTTCCGCTCGTCGTCCATTTGCAGCACCGCCTTGCTGGCCAGCTCCTTCAGCGCCATGTCCACCATGCTCACCGCCCCCTGCACGATCTTCTGCCGCGCCGCAATCACCGCCTCCGCCTGCTGCCGCCGCAGCATCGCCTGCGCGATTTCCGGCGCGTAGGCCAGATGCGTCAACCGCGCCTCCTCCACCACCACCCCCGCTTTGTGCAGCCGTTCCTGCAGCTCCTTTTGCAAGGCCGCGGAAACCTCCTCCACGCCGCTGCGCAGGGTGATCTCATTGTCCTCCCCATGATCATACGCATAGGCGCTCGCCAGATGGCGCACCGCCGATTCACTCTGAATGCGCACAAAGCTCTCGTAGTCGTCCACATCAAACAGCGCCTGCGCTGTGTCCGCCACCCGCCACACCACCACCGCCGCAATCTCAATCGGGTTTCCCCGCTTGTCGTTGACCTTCAATTTCTCCCCGTTCAAGTTTCGCGCCCGCAGCGAGATCTTGTACCGCGTAAAACTCGACAAACCCTGTTTCCGGCCCAAAAGCGACTTGGACTCCCCCTCCGCCCCGCCCTTGAGCGGGCCGTTGGAATAAAAGGGATTGCCCCAGTGAAACCCGCTCCGGCGCACTGTGCCCTTGTATTCTCCAAACAAAATCAGCACCCGCGCCTCATTGGGCTGCAGGGTGAAAAAACCCATCATGCAGATGATGGAGCCGACCAGGCCAAGCAGTGCCAGGATGAACAGCCCCCAAATGGGGTGACGATATAACTCCTGCCCTTTGACCAGTGAATAGATGAGCAGGGCGATGCTGCCCAAAAATAAGCATATAACCACCGGCAGCATGACCCAGCCGTTGTGGGTTTCCACCACTTTTTCGCGATGACTGGCAGTTTGCATGGTACTCATAATTGTATATGTTATCAATATGATATCATATTGATTACATAACTCAAGCTTTTTTCGACGTTGATTCTCCACTACCAGGCCATGAAGGCTGATTTTCTCATTAATAGTTCTGGTTTTTCACCTGATGAGAAAAATGAAATTAACTATTAAGTTCCTGATTTTTAATGGTTTAGAAAACAATTAGGTCCAGCCCAAATTATTTTTTGCATCTGGCACAGCATGTGCTCCATTAACTGACCGCCATGTAAATGGCAATTATTAGAAAGTGCCTGTGAACCTGCTGAAAAACATGAAAACGCTGCTCGCGATGTGCGGGGGATGCCTGATCTTCCAGGCCGCCGCCAGTGACACGCCAGCGTTTCGGCTCACGCAACGGGACATCCCCGAGCGGGGTCAGGTTGGTGCCCTGCAACTTGCTGTAGGGCAGCAGCAGGTTTCGCTGATTCTCCCCAAAAACTGGCGCGTAGGCCAGGCCGCCGAAGGCGTCGTCTTGCAGGCCGCCGACTACTCAGCCACCCTGATCGTTAAATCGGTCAAATCCAGCGAGTCCTTGAACCAGGAGCTGAAAAACCGCCTCGCGGAAGCCTCCCCGGCAGTGGTGATTGGCAAGGAATACGGCTGGACCACCGGCGCCGGCGAGGCCACCGTCATCGAAGCGTGCCTGGGCGACGCAAACGAGCTGCCGCTGCAATCGCGCACCTACATCATCAAGCTCAAGGAGCAGTCGCTCGTGCTCACCTTGAGCGCCGCCGCCACTCAATTTGCCAAAGCTGAACTTTTGATCTCCTCGGTCATCGCCTCTCTGCGGGTGGAATAACCCGTGGAGATGCGATCAGGTTTCAAGGCCGGATGCACCATCCGGCCTTTTCCATTTCGTGAATGGCATCGTAATTGCTCCAACTCTTCTGTCGCAAATGTGCTTTGGAGCATTCCGGCGGCAAAGAATTATTTATGGCCAGCAGCCATGGCATCCGGTGGTTTTGGCATGGGGCGATTCTGAGTGGAATCGCCGCCGTTAGCCTCCTGTCCGCCGCCGAGCCTTCCTTGGAGCTGGTTTCCGTCACCCGCGATGTGCCCGAGCGTGGCAAGCTGCCGGCGGCCACCATGGTCCAAGGCAAGGAGCGCAACTCGTTCATCGTCCCGGCCGGATGGCGCCTGGGCCTGGAAACCAAAAGTGGGGCAGTCCTGCTCCAATCCTCCGAGTATGCCGGCATGATTGAAATTCGCCGCATGCCCCTGCCGGAAAACGGCGCGGATTGGAAAACATTGCGGGAACAGATTTCAGAACCGGCCAAGCCCCAGGAGGTGCGGGAAGATTACGCCTGGGTGGGCACGCCCAACCGTGCCCAGGTGTTTGATACTTCTGAAACCATGGGCAGCTTCAAGCTGCATCGGCGCGTTTGTTTCATGCTGCGGGAAGACCACGTGCTGGTGATCTCCCTCCTCGCCCGCGAGCAGGGTTTCGTCTCCTGCCTGCGAGCCTTCGAAATCGTGCTCGCCTCCCTGCGCCAGGAACAACCCGCTTCCCCATGAAAAGGATTTCGGGAAGGCTGTAAGCCGAATTCTGTCTGCCTCCCGCAGGAGGGAGAGAATCATTTCTCTAAGCGGCCCATACCCGGGACTGGCCCGCCTTGGGGGCGGGACTGGAGCGAGCCACTCCGCAGTCCCCTATTTGGCCTTGCTCCCGATGGGGTTTTCCGTGCCGCCTCGCTTGCGCTTGGCGCGGTGCGCTCTTACCGCACCTTTTCACCCTTGCCGCCGGGTTGCCCCGGAGGCGGTCTGTTTTCTGTGGCACTGTCCGTCGGCGGCCCTTGACGGCCGCCGCCCGCGTGTACCCCGCCGGCTCGCAAGCCGGCAGGTTACGCGGCATCGCGCTCTGTGGAGTTCGGACTTTCCTCCCCCGGCCCAAAGGCCGGGAGCGATTCTCCGCCTTCCCGAAATCCCGCGTCAATATACGCGCCGCCGGACGGCAAAACAAGTCAGGCGGCGGCAAACTGCCGTTTGATGGCCTTGAGCTGCTGAAACTCCGGTTTGCTCGTGTAATGCTTGTCCAGCGGATAACAGCCGCTGATCAACCCGTTGCGGGGGGCGGTGGTGCAATCGCTGAAAGTGCGGCAAATGAAACGGCTCTGCATCCGGCCCTCACGCAGGGCATCGGCCAGCATGCCGGGATAACTCAACACAGCCCGGCCAACCCCCACCAAATCCGCCCACCCCTGCCGCACCACCGCCTGGGCCACGTGGGGCAGATACTCCTGCAGGTAGCTGTAGGCCGAGCCAACAATGAGCATCTGCCGGGGCGCGCGCGCCTTGAGCAGACGGGTGACGGTGATCTGCCGCGCCACATCCATCAACGGATCGTAGGCCGGCTGATACCCGTCGCTCGGCGGATAGGCGGCGGGCCGTTGAATATGCGGATTGTAATAAGGCGACCCGGCGCTGATGTTGAGGATTTTGACCCCCAGCTCGGCGCACAAATCCACAAACCGCAACGGCTCGGTCAGATCATACTCCACGGGGTTCTCTGGATTCACCCCAAAGGCATACCGGTAAGGCAGACACTGGGAGTAATCCTCGGGAATGCCCGGCCCCAATTTGCCGGGAGTGGTTTGGGCCGGATCAGGCCGGAACGGCACCAAGTCAAACGCGCTCACCCGCACCGCAATATCAATCGCGTTGCCGCTGGCGCGGATGCCCTGAATGATCTCGCGCAGGATGCGCGTGCGATTTTCAAAACTGCCGCCGTACTTGCCGGGCCGGGTGTGGGCCCCCAGAAACTCATGCAACAGGTAGCCATGACAATGCTTGATGTCCACAAAGTCCGCCCCCGCCTCGGCGGCAACCTGTGCCGCGGTGATGTAGCATTGAATCAAAGCCTCCACCTCCTCATCCGTGAACACCTGCGCCTCCGAGGTCACCCCAAACCGGCGGTCCAGCAGCGGATGCCGGAAGGCCACCCGCGGCTCCCAGCGCTTCATGTCGTGCGGCCGGCAAAACCGCCCGGAGTGCGTGAGCTGGAATCCAATCACCAGATCCTCCGTGCCTCCAAATTGAGCCGCATGGGCGCGCACCAAAGTTTCGCGCAACTGCTTCAACCCGGGAAGGGTCTCCGGCCGGATCATGATCTGATGGGGATTGGCCCGCCCATCGGGGCGCACCGCCATGGCCTCGCCGCCAAAAATGAGCTTGGCGCCGCTCTGCCCAAACCGCTCCCACCGCCGCAATGTATCCGCGCTGGGCAGGCCCTCCGGCGTCCCATCCCAGCCTTCCATCGGGGAAATGCAAATCCGGTTGCCGATGATTTTGCCGTTGATGCGGACGGCCCCCGCGGGGGCCGCGAGCGGCGAATCGGCGCCCGTTAAAATCGCCTCGTCGCAGGGCAGCTCCAATCCCAGGGAAGCCACATGCTCGCGAAATTCCGCCACCGTCTTCAACGACGGGATGCGTACCAGTTTGAAACTCATGGCCCAATGATAGTGTGCAAACCGCCCCGCCCAAAAAAGGAAATTCCGAACCTCCCCCGCCGCGCTGCTGTCCGGGGCAACGCTCCCGCGCCAGTCGCGGCCACCATCTCCCTCCTCCCCGGCCCTGTGGCATCACGTCGGGCTGGGCAGGGCATCCACCACCACCGGCGGGCGCTGGAAATCATTGGCCTCCATCAACGGCCGCGGCTGCATGCCGGCCAGGCGCGCCAGGAAACGATCCGGGATCAACTCCAGCCGCAGGTTGTGATGGGTGGCGATTTCATTGTAATACCCCCGCGCCAGTGCAATCCGCGTCTCGGTGTCCGCCAGCTCGCGTTGCAGACGCAAAAAGGGTTCCTGCGCCTTCAGCTCCGGGTAACGCTCCGCCAGCGCCAGCAGCCGCTGGCCGACCGCCGCCGGATCCGGGCCGGGCTCACCGGGCGCGGTGGCCTGCATTTGCGCGCGCAGCAGGGCCAGGGTTTCCTGCACCTCGCGCTCATAATCCCGCAGCCCGCTCACCACCGCGACCACATTGGGAATCAAATCGTGCCGCCGCTTGAGCTGCACATCCACCAGCGACCAGGCCTGTTGGACGCGGTTGCGCAAGTCCACCATGCTGTTGAACACCACCCACATCCATCCCAGCAGCAACAGCAACAGGTACCCTCCCCCGGCCAGGGCGGCCACCGCCACCGGCGGCCACTGTCCCTGAAAACTGATCACCGCCCCGCCCGCCGCGCAGAGCAGCCCCAGCAGGTTCCATCC
Organism: Verrucomicrobiia bacterium; assembly: GCA_026414565.1. Taxonomy (NCBI): domain Bacteria; kingdom Pseudomonadati; phylum Verrucomicrobiota; class Verrucomicrobiia; species Verrucomicrobiia bacterium. The sequence goes on along the minus strand of JAOAIT010000037.1, from coordinate 17,645 downwards.
ATACCACGCCCACCCGTATCCGCGGCTGATTTCCCTTTCCGTGCGCGTCGAAATCAAAAACATCGGCGCGCTTTTATCCGCGGCAATTTCGGGAGCCACCACGTCCTGACGCTCGCGCGCCTGGCCCATCACGTACACGGGCGCCTTCAACGGGATGGCCTCCTCCTTGAACCGCCGCCGGTGATCCGAATTGGCCACCGCCCAGGCCGGCCCCTTGGCGTAATACAGCGGCTCCGTGCGCCCGCAAATCGTCGAAAATACCGTCCTGGGTTCAATCGTGGCGCCCTCCGGCCGCACCAGCACCGCCCCGTAATCATCCTGCAAATAAAACGGGATCATCCGCCCGCCGCTGTCCACGGTTTTCCAACCGCTCTCGTGCCGCGTGCGTGTGCGGCGATTTCCCTGGCTGTCCGTGTAGGTCTCGGTAACCGTCCGGGACCAATGCTCGGCCACTTCATACTGGTAATAAACACAGGGGATCTCCGCCAGAAAACTGCGCAGCGGCCGGGGCGTCTCCGCCGTGCCCTGCAATTCCACCAAGCCAATAAAGACCCCGGTGGTTTTGCTCGTGGGCAGGTTGTCCACCAGCCGGCGGCGACGATTGGCGCGCAGCGCCAGCCCCAGAAACAGCAGCGCCAACACGCCCCCCACCAGGGCCGGCCACCCGCTTGCGCCTGCGGCATCGTGCATGGCTACACCTTAACACCCTTGGCCGTTTTAGGAAGCCACTTTGTCGCCATTCAACCTCACCACCCCATGCTTTGAGTATGGCTGGCCGGTTCCCACCCACTGCCATGGGGGGCTTTGGTTGGCAGTCAGGCCAGGGACTTATTGCGCCGTTGCCCCCGCCGTCTTTCTCGCCGCCGGGGGTTTGAAGTCCGGCGCCCACGCCGGCGCCGGGCCGTCCACCCCGTCCGGCGGCTGGTTGGTGGCAAACTGATCCTCATCCTTCAGCTCCGCCTTCAGGCGCTTCAACTCCTCCTGCAATTTTTTGACGGTCTCCTTCTGTGCCGGGTCATGGAAGATATTGCGCAGCTCCTCCGGGTCTTTCACCAGGTCGTACAGCTCCCACTGGTTTTTGGTCCAGTAATAGATCAGCTTGTGCGTCTCCGTGCGCACGCCGTAATGCGCCCGGGTGTTGTGATGGCCGGGATCGTGATAATAACGGTAATAAAAACTCTTCCGCCAGTCGTCCGGCTTCGCCCCCAGCAGCAGCGGCACGAGGCTGCGTCCCTGCATGTCTTCAGGAATGCCCTGGCAGGCAAGGTCCAGGAACGTGGGGGCAAAATCGCAGTTGATGACCAGCGAGGTCTCCACCCGGCCGGCCGGCACCACCCCCGGCCAACGCACCAGGAATGGCATCCGAATGGATTCTTCGTACATGAAACGTTTGTCGTACAGCCCATGATCCCCCAGGAAGAAGCCCTGGTCACTGGTATAAATCACCACCGTATTCTCCTCCAGTTGATTGGCCCGGAGCCAGTCCAGCAGCCGGCCCACGTTGTCATCCAGACTCTGCACACAGGCCAGATAATCCTGCATGTAACGCTGGTATTTCCACGCGTCCAAGGCCTCCCCGCGCAACACCCGCTTCACGCCGTTTTCCTCGATTTCCACCTCGGTGGGCTTCACGTTCAACCACTGGTTGGACTGAGCCGGGGTCAACCCCGGCGGCGGAATCAGCTTGAGATCGCGCCGCGTCAAATCCCGAAACACACTTTGCTGCTGCTCGCGCAGCGCGTCCGCCCGCCCGGCATAATCATCGCGCAAGGTGGCCGGTTCCGGAATACGCCGGCCGGCAAACCGCGCCTGATGCTGGGGCGGCGGCGTCCACTCCCGATGCGGCGCCTTGTGGTGGGACATCACAAAAAACGGTTTGTTTTTGGGCCGGTTTTTGAGCACCTCGAGGGTCAAATCCGTAATAACATCCGTCACGTAGCCGGGATAAATCCGCGCCCCGCGGGCATCATAGAAAACGGGATCATTGTAGCGGCCCTGCCCCGGCAGGATGTTCCAATAATCAAAGCCGGTGGGATCACTCCCCAGGTGCCACTTGCCAATCATGGCCGTGTAATACCCTCCCGCCTGCAACATCTTCGCCACCGTCGGCTGGCCTCCATCAAACCGGTTGAACACTGGCGTGCCATTGAGATGACTGTATTTGCCCGTCAAGATGGTTGCCCGGCTCGGCGTGCAAATGGAATTGACCGCAAAACAGCGATCAAACCGCATCCCTTCACGCGCCAGCCGGTCCAGATGAGGCGTCTGATTGACCTTGCTGCCATAGGCGCTGATCGCATGGGCCGCATGATCATCGCTCATGATGAACAAGATATTTGGGCGCGCTGGCGGGGCGGCGGCCTGCATCGCCCAAACCCCCAGGCCGGCCAGGAATCCCATGCCCCAAAACAAAAAAGGCTTCATACGGGTGACTGATTGCAAGGCAGTATATGGGCACAACACCCCTCCGGCCAAGGGAATAACGAGCCCGCCAGCCCACCTGTCCCGCCCGCGCCCCTTGAACAAGACGACTCTTGCGCTGTCCAACGGACAAAGGCAAAAATGCGCCCGGGATGATGCCTGCAGGCCCAAGTCAGACTCTTTCGCGCGGGCGGGCCGCGTGTGGCCGGTCCGTACTGGCCGCCGTGTGCCTGGTCCTGGCCCTGGCCTGCGGCTACGCCGCGGCCGCCCCGGTGGAATTGCGCGTCTCCACCACCAACCTGAGCGCGGGCCAGACCATCGAGTTGCAAATCGTCATTGAGAACGCGGCCCCGCGCGCCGTCCCGCGCATCGAGGTGCCCGGCCTCCAGATTCAATACGTGGGCCCCTCGCAGGTCATGCAAATCATCAACGGCCAGGCCATTCAGCAAATTACCCTGAATTACCAGCTCACTGCCCCCCAGGCGGGCACCTACGTCATTCCCCCCGTCCGCGTGCCCATTGGGGAGCAATGGGTCACCACCCAGCCCATCGCCCTGCGCGTCACCGAGATGGACCCCGCCATCATCCAGCAACAAGCCTTCCTCCGCCTGCACCTGGCCCGCAGCAACCTCTACGCCGGCGAGCTGGCCCTGGTCACGGTGGACCTCTACGCCGTGGCCGAACAACAAGGCACCCCCGAATGGACCGCCACCGGCTTCACCACCGGTCCCTGGCAGGCGCAACGCCCCCAAATGGTGGGCTTCGGCGGCCGCAACTTTGTCCTGCACCGCTTTCAAACCTATGTGCTGGCACATCAGCCCGGCCGCTGGGAACTGGGGCCGGTGCGCTTTCAAGCCCGCCTGCCCGCCGCCAACGCCCGCCGCAGCTTCTTCTTCAATGAAATCCTGGATTGGCGGCAGGTCATCATCACCAACGCCCCGGTAGCCATCGAGGTCCTGCCCCTGCCCCCCAATGCGCCACCCCATTTCTCCGGCCTGATTGGCGCCGTGCAAATGAAGGTCTCCGCCTCCCCCACCAACGTGGCCGTGGGCGATCCCATCACCGTCAAAATCGAGCTTTCCAGCGAGCACCTGCTGCTGGACACCGTGCGCCTGCCGGAGCAGCCGCAGTGGACGGCTTTCAAGGTCTATCCGCCCACCTCCAAACTCGAAAACACCGGCCCCCTCGGGCTGGGCGGACGAAAAATCTTCGAGCAGGTCGTCGTCCCCCAAAGCACCGAAACCCGCCTGCTCCCCGCCTTTCAACTCAGCGTTTTTGATCCGGTGACCGCCCGCTACCAAACCTTGAGCGGGCCGGAGTTTGCGCTCGTGGTGCGGCCCAGTGCCGGCCTTACGCCTTTCCTGCCTGCCGAGGAAACCAATACGGTGGGGCTGGTGGCCATCAAACCGCACTTGGGCGCATTGCTGGCTCCCGCGCCACCGCTGCTGCAACAGCCGTGGTTTCTGGCGCTGCAACTGGCCCCCCTCGCGCTGTTCACCGGCTCCTGGCTCTGGCGCCGCCGCCAGGAGCAGCTCGCCACCAACCCGCGCCTGCGCCGCCGGCGTGATACGCAACGCCTGATTACACGCGGCCTGCAGGAGCTGCAACAACTCGCCCAAACCCAGCAAACCGGGGCCTTCTATTCCACCCTCTTCCGCCTCCTGCAGGAGCGGCTGGGCGAGCGCCTGGACCTGCCCGCCTCCGCCATCACCGAGGCCGTGATTGACGAGCGGCTGCGCCCTGCCGGCGTGGACGCGCCCTGGCTGGCCGATTTGAGCGCGCTGTTTCAGGCCTGTGACCAGGCGCGCTACGCCCCCGCCGCCGCACCGGCGGATCTGCCCGCCATGCTGGCCAAAGCGATGGCCGTGCTGCGTGCACTGGAACAACTGGAACTCAAGGAGCCGCGGGCATGAAGCAACGGAGGCATTGGCTCGCTTTTCTGGCGATGGCCTGGCTGACGGCGGCCCTGGCCGCCGCCACGCCGGAGGAGGAATTTGCCCAGGCCAATCAATTATGCGAGCAGGGCCGGTATGCCGAAGCCATTGCCCGTTATGAGCAATTGCTGAAGGCCGGACAGGTCTCCCCCGCCCTCTACTACAATCTCGGCACGGCGCACTTCCGGGCCGGCCAGCCGGGCCGGGCCATTTACGCGCTGCGCCACGCCGAGCGCCTGGCTCCGCGCGACCCCGACATCCGCGCCAACCTCGCCTCCATTCGCCGGGCCGTCAGTGGCCGCGAAGAAGTTGGCCCCCGCGGACTGGAAGCCCTGCTGGGACGCCTGACGCTCAACGAGTGGTGCGTGGCCGCCTCCATCATTCTGTGGGCATGGCTGGGCGTTTTAACTTTGGGACAATGGCGCGCGGCCTGGCGCACCCGCTGGCGCAGCGTGGGTTGGCTCCTCCTCGCCGTGTGGTTGTTCAACCTGGCCTGCCTGACCGGCGCGGCTTATTTCCACTGGGGGCAGCGCGTGGCCATTGTGGCCCAAAAGGACGTCCAGGCCCGCCTCGCACCCTACGACGTCTCCAAACCCGTCTGGAACCTCCCGGAAGGCGCCGAAGTGCGCGTCCTGAGCGAAAACCAAGACTGGCTGGAAATCCGCGACGACCGCGGCCGTGCCGGCTGGGTTAAGCGGGACCAGGTTTTGCTTTGGCCGCGTTGATCCGGCGCCACGGCAGGAACGCCAGCAGCCCCGGAAGGGCCAGCAAAAGCCATAGCCACTCGTCTTGCGCCCTGTCCATCCGGCTGCTGCCAAGCACAGCGCAGCCCATCATGCTCACCCAACCTACCCACGCCACCGGCCCCACCCAGTCGCGGGGCGCCGGGGCGGGCGATTTGCGAATCAGCCATGGCGTCATGCAAACCTGCCAGACCACCGCCAGGGCAAAAGCCGCCCCTGCGAAGGTCCAGCGCCATGGCTCCATCAACAAGGCGTAGGGCCAGGCCACCAGCAGGCCGGTCACTGCCATTACTTCGTATCCGTAGCGCGGCCGCTCCGCCCGCCATTCCCATAAATCCTGGGCAATCAAACGGGAAATCATAAGGCTGGGACTCAGGCACACGCCGAGCCAAATCCACCCGCTCCACCCAGGCAGGCCCGTTGCCACGGCACACCACCAGCCCGATAACAAACCCATGCCCAGGGCACTGCCGGCGTATAAAACGATGACGTTGACCCAGGGCAACTGCCGCCGCCAGGCCCAGATCATCAGGGCCGTGTTGATCGCCACCGCCGTGGGGGAAGCCGCATGGAAGACTTCCTGGAGAGCACTCGTCATGGCCCCTGCGGCGGTGGCGTCCACAAAATGCCTCACCCTGCTGATTTCAACCAAAACCACTCCATGAGCCGGCTGCGTTCTTCGCCCACCATGGCGTGGATTTCGGCAAAGGTGAGTTGTTGCAACTGGGGATAATGGGCGTAGGCCAGCCCCGCCGTGGGAATCACCTGCAGCTCATGCGTGCCCGCAAACCGCCGCCGCAATACCTCCGCCACCCCCGGCGCCATGAATTCGTGCACCTCCACCAAAACATCCGCTCCTGCCAGCCACGGCACCGCCTCCGGATTCAACAGCTCCCGCTCCGCCCCCTCGCAATCGCACACCACCAGCGGGCCGGGCTGCCCCCGCGTCTCCCCTGACCGCATGACGGCTCCCGCTCTCGGCGTTTGCGTGCCGCTGAGCGGAAGCTGTCGCAGGGCCTCCACCGTGGCCACCCCCAGCACGTGGACCCGCGCCGCCACCCCGTTCAGTTCCGCCATCGCCCGGCACATCTGCCGGCGCGCCTCGTCCATCTCAAAGGCATGCACCGTGGCCGCGGGGATGCGCCGTGCCAGGCCCACCGCGTAATAACCTTCCGCAGCGCCGATGTTGACAATATCGGCGTAAGGCGTGGCGCAGAGGGATTCCACCACCGGATGCAGCTCGGCCTCGTAAGCCCCAATGATTTTTTCGAAACGGCTGTCCGCCCAGCCCGGCGGATAGCGCAGCCCCTTGAAAGGGCCGAAGCTCACCACATCGCCGTACTGCCCCGCAGCACGCAGGCGCGCCTCCACCTGCCGGCGCAGGGTGCGCCGCCGCTGCCAGGCCAGCCAGTCAAACACGCGCCCCACCGGCGCCAGGCTTAAAACAGCCATCGCCCCATCGGCCAGCCAACGCCGCACGCATTTTTTTGCCGCACCCATGAGTTGCGGGCATTATGCCGGGGTGGCCGCCGGAGACACGCCCAAATTTTTCAGACTCCGCACCACGCGCTCCACCTGGGCTTGGTGGGCGGCAAGGCTGCCCTCCGTCCAGATCACAAAATCCGCCCGCCGGATTTTCTCCTCGACCGGCCACTGCGCCGCGATGCGCTGCCGCGCATGCTCCTCCGTCCAGCCGCGCGCCTTCAACCGCAAAGCCTGAGTCCCGGGGGAGCAGGCCACGCAGGCCACCTTGTCCACTTCGTGGGCGGCGCCGGTCTCGTACAGCAGAGGAATCACCACCACCCCACCCCACACCCCGCCCGCCCGCCAGCGCTCCGCTTCCGCCTGCCAGGCGTCACGGATGCGAGGATGCAGGAGGGCTTCGAGCCGCTGCCGGGCGGCCGCGTCCGCAAAAACTTTCTGGGCCAGGGCGGAGCGGTTGAGCGCGCCTTCTGCCGTGAGGTATTCCGGGCCAAACTCCCGCGCAATCTCCTGCAACGCCGGCTGCCCCGGCGCCGTGAGTTCACGCGCCAACAGATCCGTGTCCACCACCGGCAGGCCCAGCTCCTGGAAGAACCGGGCGGCGGTGGATTTGCCCATGCCCACACCGCCGGTAAGCCCCAGCAATATCATGGCAGAGTCGCGCCCGCGGCCGGCCACCGGCTCAAGGCAGCACGATGCGGAAAAAGCCGCGATCGCTCAGGTTCATCGGCACCGAGAAGGTGCTCGACGAGCCGGTGAGCACATTGGTGGACAGGCGCAGCCATTGCACCAGGTTGGTCGAGGCTTCCAGGTAATACACACTCCCCGGCTGGCCGGTCACCGTCAACTGCAAAGTGCCCCCCGCCGCCACCACCCGACCGAAGGACGGCGGCGTGGCCGGCGTGACGCCCACCACCACCCGCGCCAGGTTGTTGTCCGCTGCCGGGTCGTTCACCGTGCCCGTCACCGTGACCAAATTGGTCAACACACCCGGATTCGGGCAGTTCACCACCAGCGTCAACGTGGCCGAAGCGCCCACCGCCAGATTGCCCACATTCCACGTCACAAGCTGGTTGGTGACCGCCGGCGTGCCCACCGACGCGCTCGCGTTCACCAACGTTGTGCCCGCCGGCAGCCGGTTGGTGACCACCACCCCCTGCGCCGCCGCCGGTCCGCCATTCTGCACGGTGATGGTATAGGTGACGTTGCTGCTGGCCACCAGACTCGCCGAGGAGGCGCTGGCCGCCACAGCCACATCCGCCGCCGGCGCAAAGTTCTCCACCGTGCTGATGTCCAGGCTCCAACCGCCGGCAATCTGGCCCACGTCCGGCGAGGCCATGTCCTGCACGTACAACGCCCACACCCCGTTGGGATTGGTGCCGTTGAAGACGGCCAGCAAATTATTAGTGGCCGCCGGCAGCGCCGGCGCCGGCGCCGGGAAGGGCAGGCTGAAGTAGTTGGTGGGACGATACCGCCCGGAGCTCACGGCCGCGTTGGCGGGCAGCGCGTTGGTGGCCGCGTCGTCAAACGTCAACGTCACACCCTGCAACGCATTTTCCCAGCCGCCCACCGCGTAGCCCATCAGCACCACCCGCTGCCCCTGCGGGCCAACCAGCATCATGCTGATGTCGCGCGGGAAGGCATGCGAGAGATTGCTCACCGTGACCGTCACCTTGCCCACACTGCCGTTCAGACCGCTCACATTGATGAGGGAAGGATACGGCGTGGCTGGACTGTCATCCACGATGGTGATGGGGTTGGCGTTCACAAACCGCGTCGTGCGCGCCCCCACCTGCAAATCAAACGTCACCGTGCCCGCGTCCTGCGCACCATCTTGCAGGCGCAACGTGGCCCGCACCAGCCCGCCATTGGTGGCGCCCACCGTGAAGGTGAACGGACGGCTCACCGACACCCCGCCCGGCAGCACCAACCCGTAGGTTTGCGCCGCCCCCGGATTCACCACGCCATTGGTGGGCAGCAGCGTGGCCACCAGATTGGAGGCAGCCACATTGCCAATATTCCGCAACGCCAGGCGCACGGTCACCGTCTCGCCCGCGTCCAGCGAGCCATTGACCGGCCCGCTCTCGGACACCAGCGCCGCCGCCACCGGCACCAGGATGCTGTCGTCATCATCCAAAATCGTCAGCACCGCCGCCCCCTGCACGATGGTGGCCCCGCGCGAGGGGAACGTCAGCGCCACGTTCACCGTCCGCGCGCCGTCCTTCACCTGGTTCTGGAAGATCGGGATGCTCACTGTCTTCTGGCTCTCGTTGGCGCTGAAGAACAGCGTGAAATTCGTCGGCGCATAATGCACGCCCGGCACGGCCGTGCCGCCGCCCACGCTGAAATTCACCGAGGCGGGCGCGCCCAGGCTGCCGCTGCGGCGCACCAGAATGACCGCCGCGCCGTCGCCTTCGCTCACCGTGTAGGCCGTGGCGCTCAACGCCAGATAGCTGTCATTGTCCACAATGGTCAGCACCGCGTTGCTGCGCGAGCCCACCTGCGCCCCAAACGACGCGCCAAAGAGTTGCAGATTCACCGTCTTGTTGGCGTTGGTCACCGTGTTGTCCGTAATGGGCACCACAATGTTCTTCACCGCCTCATTCGTCCCAAACACCAGCGTGCCACTCACCGGTGTGTAATCCGCACCCGGCACCGCCGTGCCGCCGCTGGTGGCATAACCCACCGTGGCGGCGCTGAACAACCCGCCCAACCGCTCCACCGCAATGGTGGCCGTGCCCGCGTCCTCATTCACCGTGTACTGGGCGGCGGTGAACTGGATGAGCGATTCATTGTCCTGAATCGTCACCACCGCTGTGGACGGCTCGGCCAGCCCCGCCCCGTCGCGCGGATTCACCAGCCGCAAAATCACCGTCTCCGGCCCCTCCACCTCGAAGTCGTCATACACCCAAAGCAGCAGGTTGGTGGAAAGCTGCCCATCGCCAAACACCAGCGTGTTGGTGATGCCCTCGTAATCCAGCCCCGGCGTGGCCGTCCCGCCGCCGCTCACCAGATCCACCCGCACCACCCCCGTGCTGCCATTGGTCCGCACCACGGTAATGAGCGAGAGGAACCCGCCCTCGGCCACTTCATAGGTGGCGGCGGAGAAGCGGAATGCACCCGGCGTCAAATCGTCATCCACAATGACCAGCTCCGCCTGGCTGGCCAGCGGATCCAACGTCGCCCCGCCCCGCGGGTTGGAAAGCACCAACAGCACCGTCTCATTCCCCTCCGACAGGCTGTCGTCCAAAATCCGCACCGGGAAGCTCTTGGCCGTCTCGCCATCGGCAAACTGCAGTGTGCCGCTGGCCACCACAAAGTCGGCTCCCGCCGTCGCGCTGCCCGGCACCACCTGGTAATCCACCGACACAATGCCCAAACTGCCGCTGGTGCGCCGCACGGTGATGTTCACTGTCCCGGCATTTTCCCCCGCCTGGTAGGTGAGCACCGGGAAGCCCAGCACGCCCGGCCCGAAGTCATTGTCCACAATGGTCAGCACGGCATTGGTCAGCCCCAGCACCGCCCCCTGCGCATTGGACAACCGCAGCTCCACAGTTTCATTCCCCTCAATCAGGGTGTCATCTATAATGGGGATCAGGATGGTGGCGCGATCCTCCCCATCCAGGAAAAACAGCGTCCCCGAGACCGGCTCGTAATCCACCCCCGCATCGGCCGTCCCGCCGCCCACCGTGTAATCCACCAGCGCAATCCCAAAGGTGCTGCCCGTGCGCTCCACCACCACCTGCGCGAAGCCCCCGTTTTCGTTGACGCTGTAATTCACCTGCGCAAAACCGATGACCGCATCGTCCTCTTCGATCAACACCGTGGCCGTGGCCGGCGTCCCCAGCTCCGCCCCGCCCTGCGGGTTGGACAACGTGACCCGGAAGATCCGCCCGCTCCCCGACACCTTGTCATCATAGACAGGCACCGTGAACGTGCGCACCGTCTCCCCGTCGCCAAAAATCAGCGTGCCGCTCACCGCCGTGTAATGCACCCCCGCCCGCGCCGTGCCGTCGCTGGTGGCGTAATCCACCGACACACTGCCCGCCGTCCCAATATTCCGCACCACCGTGATGACCGCATTCGAGGCGTTCTCCGCCACGGTGAAGCTGGCCACGGCAAACCCAATGGCGCCCGGCCCGCGATTGAAGCCGTTGTTCAGCCGCGTCAGATAAGGCTGGCGCACGCCGTTAAACGTCTGGAATCCGCCCGCCACCACGATGCGTTGATCCGCCTGCAAGGCCACGGCGCTGATGTAATTATCTGCACCCGTGCCAATGTTGAAGCTGGTATCCACCGCCCCATTGGCCAGCAGCCGGGTCAGCCGGCTGCGCGGATAGCCGTTGAACGAGGTGAACGCGCCCCCCACCAACACCCGGCCATCGGGCTGCAACGCCAGCGTATTCACAAATTCGTCCGCCCCGCCGCCCGGATTGAATTCCAAATCCAGCGCCCCGCTGGGCAGCAACCGGGCAATGCGCCCCCGGCTCACGCCCGAAACCGTGGTGAACAGGCCGCCAATCAACACCCGGTTGTCCCCATCCACCACCACCGCCCGCACCGAGCCTTCCGGCCCGCTGCCCGGGTTGAACGCCGTGTCCAACATGCCGCTGGCCAGCAACCGCGCCCCCCGGGCGCGCGGCACGCCGTTGACGTGCGTGAAGTCGCCGCCAATCACAATGCGCCCATCGGCCTGCAAGGCGATGGCCCGCACCGGGGCATCCGGCCCTTCGCCCGCCAGGAAGGTGAAGTCCGCCACGCCGTTGGTGTTCAGGCGCGCCAGGTAATTGCGCGGCGTGAAGCCCACCCGCGTGAACAGCCCGCCGACCAGGATGCGACCATCAGGCTGCACATAAAGCGTGTTCACGGCATTGTCCAACTGCGCATTGAACGTGCGATCCACCGAGCCATCCGGCAACAGCCGCACCAGGTAGCGGTTGGTCGTCTCCCCAAAGCCCGTGAACGAGCCGCCCACATACGCCCGCCCGTCCTCCAGCGCCACAATGGCCCGAATCACGCCATTCGACGGCCCCACCCCCGCATTATACACGCTGTCCAGCGTGCCATTCGGATTCAACCGCGCCAGATTCGTGCGCGGGAAACCGTCCACCAGCGTGAAGGTGCCGGCAATGTAAATCTTGTTCTCGCCATTGGTCTGCACATACAAGGCATCCACCGAGCCGTTGATGAACGGCGCGAAGCCCACATTCACTGACCCGGCCACCGCGCTGCTTTCCGTGATGGTCAACACCGCGTTGGTGATCGCCCCCAGGCCCGCATTGACCGGCCCGCGCAAGCTCAACCGCACGGTCTTGTTCAAATCCGCGCCCGCCCGCTCAATCAACGGCACTAAAAACACCCCCACCGCCTGGCCGTTGGTCAGCGTCAACGTGCCGGACACCGCCTGATAATCCACGCCCGCCACCCCGGTGCCGTCGGCCGTCGCATAGTCCACCGACACCTCGCCCAGCAGGCCGTTGGTGCGGATGACGGTGATGACGGCGTTAGTGCTGTTTTCCGCCGCCGTGTACTGGGCCGCAGCAAAGCTCAGGAAGCCCGGGCCCTGGCTGCTGTCACGGATGGTCAGCGTGGCCTGCGCGGGGGCGCCCAGCGTGGCGCCGCCGGTGGCGTTGGAGAGCACCAGCCCCACCGTCAAATCGCCCTCCACCAGATTGTTGCTCAGCACATTCACCACGAAGGTCTTGGGCGAACTGTCACCATTCAGCCACGTGAGCACCCCGTTGGTGGGCACATAATTCACCCCCGCCTGCGCCGTGCCCGTCGTGGTGGCGTACGCCACGCTGACGTTGCCCACCGAGCCATAGCGGCGGTTGACGGTGATGACCACCACCCCGCTGGTTTCACTGCCCACAAAGTTGGTGGCCGCAAACGCCAGATTCCCGTTAAGCAGCGGCGTGTCCAATATCGTCACCGTCGCCTGATTCACATTGCCGAGTGTCACCCCCGCCGCCCCACGCGCATTGGCCAGCCGCAACAGGAAGACCTCGTTGGTCTCCGCAAGGTAATCCTGCAAAATCGGCACATTGAAACTCTTCACCGTTTCGCCCTCGGCAAACGACAACGTCCCGGAGCGCGGCGCATAATCCGCCCCGGCCTGGGCGGTGAAATCAGCCGTGGTGTAGTCCACCGCCACCACGCCGCTGCTGCCGCCCGTGCGCACCACCCGCACCACCAGGTTGGTCTCATACTCATTGACGACATAGGCCGGGAATTCAAAGTTGAGCGTCCCCGCCGCAAAGTCATTGTCGCGAATGGTCAGCGTCGCCACCCCCTGCCCGATCACCGTGTTGGCCGAGGGATTGCTCAGGCTGAGGATCACCGTCTCATCCCCCTCCGCCCGGTTGTCGTCCTGAATGTTGATCGTGTAGAATTTCACCGTCTCCCCGGGCAGGAAGGTCAGCGTGGTGGCCGAGGCCGAATAATCGCTGCCCGGCGTGGCCGTGCCCCCGATGACCTCAATATCCACCGCCGCATAATTGTTGGTGGCGCCCGTGCGCTGCACCGTAATCACGGCAAAGCCGCTCGGCACATTTTCATTGACCACAAAGTCCGCGCTGGCAAAGCCCACCAGGTTGTCATCGCTCAGGATCACCAGTTGCGCGCTCACCTGCGCGTCCAGCTCGGCCACCGTGCCCAAGGTCACATTGGTGGGATTGCTCAGCACCAGATTCACCGTCTCCGGCTCTTCCACCTCGCTGTCATTGATGAGGGGCACCTCAAAAGTCTGCAACACCTCGCCCGGCGGGAACACCAGCTCGCCGCTCACCGGCAGATAATCCTGCGGCCCGGCCGTGCCGCCCGGCACGGTGGCATAGGCCACGCGCACCTCATTGGACAACCCCCAGTTGCGGCGCACCGTGATCACCGCATTGGTCACGTTCTCCTGCTGGTAGAAGAACGGCGCCATAAATTCCAGCCGCCCTGAACCAACATTCTTGTGGCCAATCACACGCGCCAGATAAGCACGGGGCACCCCGTTGAACGTCAGGAAGCCGCCGCCTATCACAATCTGATCATCCGACTGGTTGACCACTGCCGCAATGTGGGCATCGGCGCCTGTCCCAAAATTAATCGTCAAATCATTGGCGCCATTTTCCATCAACCGGGTAATGCGGCCGCGGTACACATCATTGAAGCGCAGGAAATCGCCCACCACCACCACCTTGCCGTCGCTCTGCAGTGACAGGCCAAACACCGCGCCATCCGCGCCCGACAGACCGGCCAGGAAGTTGGTATCCAGCGCGCCCGAAGGCAGCAGCCGCGCCACATGCCCGCGCGGCTGGTTGTCCACCGCCGTGAACAACCCGCCAATCACAATGCGCCCGTCCTCCTGCACCACAATGGCGCGCACCGAATCATTCGGCCCAAACCCGGCATCAAACGCCGGGTCCGGCGTGCCATCGGGATTCACCCGCACCAAATGGTTGCGCGGCAGGCCGCGGTACTTGGTGAACGTGCCGCCCACCAGCAGCTTGCCGTCCGGTTGATAGGCCAGCGCATACACCGGGCCGTTGGGGCCGGTGCCCGGATTGAAACTCAGCAACACCGTCCCGTTGGTTTCCAGCACCGCCACACTGGGCCGCTCAATGCTGTTGAAGGTGTTGAACGACCCGCCAATGGCCACCCGCCCGTCCGGATGCACCGCCAGCGCATGCACGGGATTGTTGGCGCCCGTCCCCCGCGCAAAGAACGTGTCCAGCCGGCCATCGCTGTTCAGTCGCGCCACCCCAAACCGGTTGGTGACATCAAACCGGCTGAAACGCCCGCCCACCAAAATCTTGCCATCCGCCTGCACCGCCACGGCGTGCACCGTGTCGTTGAACCCCTGCAAAGGATCAAAGGTGGTGTCCACCGCGCCGTTGACGTGCAGCCGCGCAATGCGGTTGCGCGGCAGGCCGTTCACGCTGGTGAAATCTCCGCCCACGATGAGCTTGCCATCGCGCTGCACCGCCAGCGCCCGCACGAAGTTGTCAATCCCGGGACTGGCATTAAAGATCGTGTCCACCGATCCGGCCGGCAGGTTTTGCGACTCCAAATCAATAATCATCAACACCGCCGTGCCATTGACCCCCAGCCCCGCCTTGGCCGGGTTGCGCAACCGCAGGCCCAGCATCCGGTTGCCCTCCAGCGCCGGATGATAGAGGATGGGCACGGTGAACGTCTTGGGCAGCGTATCGCCATCCTCCCATACCAGCACCCCCGAAGCCCCCATGTAATGCACGCCCTCCACCGCCGCATCCGGCCCGCTCAAGGCCTCGGTGGAAAATTCCACGGTCACCCGCCCGCTGCGCCCGCCCCGCCGCACCACCGTCAAGATGGCCAGCGGCTCCTGCTCGTTCACCGCAAAGCGCGGCTGCAGAAACTCCAACGTGCCGTAGGCGTCATCGTCCAAAATGTTGACCACGGCGCTGGTGATGACACCCATCTGCGAATACGTCCCGGCATTGGTCACCAGCAGCACCTGGAACTGCTCAATCCCCTCCACCAATTCATCCGGCAGCAAGGGCACCAGCACCGTCTTGGAGGTCTCCCCGTGGGCAAAGAACAACAAATTGGTCGAGGCCACAAAATCCGCGCCCGCCAGGGCCACGCCGTTGGTCAGCCCCGGAATCTCCCGCACCACCATCTGCACCACCTGCGTGCTGAGCGCCCCGCCCGTGCGCCGCACCGTGATGGGGATGGCATTGGAGCTTTCGCTGATGAAATACTCGTGGCTGCTAAAGCTCAGACTGCCCCGCCCATTGTCGTTGTCGGTGATGATGAGCGTGGCCGTGTCGCGGCCCAACGTGGCCCCACCCTGCGGATTAAACAGATACAACAGCACGGTTTCTTCCGGCTCCACCGCCGTGTCATTTATAATGGGCACCCGGAAAGTCTGGTTGGTGACGCCCGCCGCAAAGGTCAGCGTGCCGCTGGCCAGGAGGTAATCCGCATTCCGCGTGGCGGTGCCGTCCAACGTAATGTACTGCACGCTCACGCTGCCGTTGGCCCCGTTGGTGCGGGTCACGGTGATGACGGCATTGGTGCCGTCCTCGGCCACGTAGTAGTACGGCTGGGCAAACCCGAGCACCCCGTTCTCAAAATCGTTGTCCACAATTGTCACCCGCGCCGTCGTCTGGAAACCAAAGGCATGTAAAACTGTATTGGTGGAAAAGCGGGGCGGAATCTCAAACACCAGCGAAAAGTCCCGATTCCCATCCCGCACCTGGTTGTCAATAATCTGCACCTGCACCAGATTGCTGCCCCCCAGGCAAGCGGACCACGTCACCGGCTGGCGGACTGGCACATAATCCACATTCGCCAACGCGCTGCCGTCCACCGTGTACACGACGCCCGTCACCGGCCCCAGCACCCCATAAAAGCGGCTCACATCCAAATTAACCCGTGCCGTGGAAGCATTTTCGTCCACCGTGTATTCGGTCCGTACAAACTGGATGTTGCCGCGGCGATTGTTCGCCGGCGGCGTGTCGCCCCCCACCAACAGCGTGTAATTATGCTGCTCTCGCACATCCTGGGCTGAATACCCGCCGCCCACCAAATCAAAACGCCCGCCCACCAGCACCGAGCCGTCCGCCGCATCCACAGCCAGCGCCCGAATGTTTCCGGGAATATAGACATCCGGGAACGGCGTGGATTGGTACACCCCCGGCCGCGTCTGATTGTAATGACTCTCGAGGAAGCTGGTATCCACCGTGCCATCGGCATGCAGCCGCGCAATGTTGGTGCGGGCCGTGCCGTTGACCATGGTAAATTCACCCGCAATAAACGCCTGTCCATTCGTATTGAACGCCATCGCATACACCGGCCCATCCGGCCCCAGGCCGGCGTTAAACGTCGCATCCAGCGAACCATTCGCCATCAACCGTGCCACGCCGCGCCGGTCAAACACTCCCACCCGATCAAAATTGCCGCCCAGCAGGATGCGGTTGTCCGGCTGCACCAGCAAGGCATACACGGTATTGTCCGGATTGGTGTCCGCCGCAAAGGTGGCATCGAGCGTGCCATTATTATTCAACCGCGCCAGCCGCGCCCGCGGCGCGCCGGCAATGGACGTGAAATCCCCGCCCACGATGACCTTCGCCGTGCTGCCCCGCGGCGCAATATTGAGGGAGAGATTGTAGAAGCCCACCGGCGCGGTGGTGCGCGCGTTCACCACCACCTCCAAAAACGTGGACGTTCCCGGCCCAAATTCCAGCGCCGCCTGCCCGCTGGTGTTGGTGCCGCTGTCAAAGACCAGCCGGTTCTCGTAATACACCTGCACCAGGCCGGAATACCCATTGGTCGGCGCATTGGTCACCGGCAACACAAACACGTTGTAGTCCAGCGTAAAGCTACCCACCACCGCCGTGGCATTAATGTTGGTGCGAAATTCATTCGAGCCAAACCCGCTGAAACTCACGGTGAATGGGGCCGGCGGCTGGATGGCCAGCGCCCAGACGGTATCATTGGCCCCCGGCGCCGGATCAAAGTTCAAGTCCAGCGAGCCGTCATCATTCAATCGCGCCAGATTCCGGCGCGGGACGGAATTGTAAGTTTCAAAATCGCCGCCAATGAGGATCTTGTTGTCATCCAGAATTAACAGCGTCCGTATCACCCCCGGCGTCACCCCGCCCAGCATCTGGGCGCCGTTGCCCGGGAAGAAGGTCGGATCCACCGAACCGTTGCGGTTGAGCCGCACAATCCCATGCCGCGGCTGCCCGTTAAACGAGGTAAACGCCCCGGCCACCAGCACCTTGCCGGCTTGCGTGGAACGCGGCGGATACGCCGCCACGGCAAACACCGACCCATTGGCCCCCTCTCCCGGATTCCAGGCAGTGTCCAACCGGCCGAGGGCATCCACCCGCGCCACGCCGTTGCGCGGCACGGTGTTCACGGCAGTGAAATCACCGCCCAGGATCGCCCCGCCCTCATGCCACGCCAGCGCATAAACGTTGTTGTTGGCGCCCGGATTGGGAACAAAAACGGTGGAGGGATTGTAGGACGTGCGCAGCCCCCCCACATTCACCGAGCTGGCGCCGGCCGGTTGATCATCAAAATCAATCAC
>JAOAIT010000036.1 GCA_026414565.1 Verrucomicrobiia bacterium | reverse complement strand
GGGGGGGGGGGGGGGGGGGGGGGGGGGGGGGGGGGGGGGGGGGGGGGGGGGGGGGGGGGGGGGGGGGGGGGGGGGGGGGGGGGGGGGGGGGGGGGGGGGGGGGGGGGGGGGGGGGGGGGGGGGGGGGGGGGGGGGGTGGCGTATATGTCGCTGGTGTTGGGGGAGCTGGTGCCCAAGCGGATAGCCCTGAGCCAGCCGGAGCGGATTGCGTGCATGATGGCGCAGCCGATGCAGGTGTTGGCGCGGGTGGCTCAGCCGGTGGTGAGCCTGTTGGGGGTGACGGCTGATTTTTTGTTGCGGGTGCTGGGGATTCGGGAAGGCTCCGCCGCGCCGGTGACGGAGGAGGAGGTGCGGGTGTTGATGGAGGAGGGGCGGCGGGCGGGGGTGTTTCATCAGGCGGAGCCGCAGATGGTTGAGCGGGTGCTGCATTTGGACCGGTTGCGGCTGGCGGATTTGATGACGCCGCGGGCCAAGATATTCTGGCTGCAGGTGGAGGATCCGCCGGAGCAGGTATGGCACAAGGTGGTGGTGAGCGGGCATTCGGTGTTTCCGGTGTATGGGGGGACGCGGGATCAAGTGGTGGGGCTGGTGACGGTCAAGGCCCTGTATGCCCAGCTAGGGGCGGGGGCGCCGCTGCGGCTGGCGGATTTGGTGACGCCGCCGCTTTACGCGCCGTTCAGCCAGCGGGCGACGACGTTGTTGGAGACCTTTCGCCAGACCGGGCAGCAGGTGGCGCTGGTGACCGATGAATACGGGAGCATTGCCGGCCTGGTGACGCTGCATAATCTGATGGAGGCGGTGCTGGGTGATTTTCCGTCGCCGCAGGAGCGGAGCCGGCCGTGCGCGGTGGCGCGGCCCGACGGCTCCTGGCTGGTGGATGGGCTGCTGGAGGTGGGGGAGCTGCAGAGGTGCTGCGCCGGGTTGCCGGTGGACGAGGGGGCGGGGCGGGATTACCGGACGGTGGGGGGGTGGGTGATGAAACAACTGGGGCGGGTGCCGGTGGAAGGCGATCGATTTCGGGCGGGGCCGTATGAGGTGGAGGTGCTGGACATGGACGGGCACCGGGTGGACAAGCTGCTGGTGGTTGCGGTGGCGGGGGAGGCGGGAGCGGGGGGGTAATTCCAGGAGAGGTCTTTGGGGGTTTGGGAGAGGAGGCGGTATTCCGGGCCTTTGGCGCGGAGGATGGTCTGCCACAATTTTTCGGGCTCGTCGGTGAAGATTAGGTCGAGGGAGGCGGGGTGGGTGAGCCAGGCCTTGCGGCGCATTTCTTCATCGAGCTGGCCGGGGCTCCAGCCGGCGTAACCGGCGAAGACCTTGACCTTCTGGGTGGGGGAGCTGGACTGGGCAAGCTCGATGAGGGAGTCGAGGGAATGGCCCAGGTTGAGGTTGGGCATGACGCTGGCGTTGGGGAGGAAGAGGTCGGAGTGCAGATAGCTGAGGGCGTTGGTCTGGACGGGGCCGCCGAGGTAGAGGGTTTGTTCTTTGAGCACCTCGGGCAGGTCGGCCACGACGGCTTCGCCGATTTTGGTCTGGGTGGGGCGGTTCAAGACCAGGCCGAAGGCGCCCTCGGCATCGTGCTGGCAGACCAGGACGACGGTGCGATGAAAGAAAGAGCCCCCCAGCTTGCCGCCGTCCAGCAGCAACTGTCCTTTCAGCGATTTGAATGCCTTGGGCACAACGCGCCGGTCTTCTGTAGATACCATGCCCCAAAACGGGGCGGTTGACAATGGGGAAGGGGGCAGGGGGATGGGGGGGAGGAGGCGGGGAGCGAAAAAGATTGGCAAGCGCGGGCGGAGACGTACATTAAGTCGGCTTTGGGAACAACGCAGCAAGGCGACATATCATGAAAGAGAAACGTCACAGCCGATATCGTGAGGATTTGAGCGACATGCCGGACTGGCTGAAGAAGAAGAAATGCCCGCATCGGGACCGGTATCTTTCGGGGAAGCGGATTCTGCCGAAGAATCTGACGGGGAAGGAATCGGTGGAGTATCTGGTGGACGAGGTGTTTCTGGCCTACAACTCGGCGCGGTTGAAGGAGGGGTGCCAGTTGTTTGTGCAGAAGATGCTGGAGCCGGAGGTGACGATTGGGATGAGCCTGTCGGGGGCGCTGACGCCGGCGGGGCTGGGGTGTTCGTGCATTATCCCGCTGATCAAGGCGGGGTTTGTGGACTGGATCGTGTCCACGGGGGCGATTTTGTACCACGACATGCATTTTGCGCTGAATTTTCCGGTGCGGGTGGGCAGTTTCAAGCTGGACGACACGGAGCTGCGGCAGAACGACATTGTGCGGATTTATGATGTGCTGATCGGGTACAGCGACTGCCTGATGGCGACGGATGAGATTCTGCGGTCGATCCTCATCCAGCCGGAGTTTCAGAAGGAGATGGGGACGGCGGAGCTGCATTATCTGCTGGGGCGGTATTGCGCGGAGTGGGAGCGGAAGGCGGGGCTGAAGGATGTGTCGGTGCTGGCGGCGGCGTATCGGGCGGGGGTGCCGTGCTACACGTCGTCGCCGGGGGATTCGACGATTGGGATGAATGTGGCGGGGGTGGAGTTGCGGGGCAACAAGCTGCGGATCAATCCCTCGATTGATGTGAACGAGACCACCGCGTTTGTGCTGGCGGCGAAGCGGTCGGGGGGGAAGAGCGGGGTGGTGTTGTGGGGCGGGGGCAGTCCGAAGAACTTCATGTTGCAGACGGAGCCGCAGATTCAGGAGGTGCTGCGGATCAAGGAATACGGGCAGGATTACTTTTTCCAGATCACGGACGCGCGGCCCGACACCGGGGGGCTGTCCGGGGCGACGCCGAGCGAGGCGGTCAGTTGGGGGAAGGTGGATCCGGACCGGCTGCCGGACGCGGTGGTGTGCTACACGGACACGACGATAGCGATGCCGATTTTTACGCATTACGCCCTGGCCAAGCACAAGCCGCGGAAGTTGCGGCGGTTGTATGATCAGCGGGCCACGATGGTGAAGGCGCTGACGCGCGAGTATTTCAAGCACAACAAGGTGAAGATGCTCGACGGGAGCGAGCCGGCGCTGGATTAAGGCCGGGGCCGGAGGAGCGGAGGGGCGGCGGGCCGGGCGGAAACCCGGCCCGCGCGCGTTTTCAAGGGGGGCGTGTTTGGCCCGGGGCGGGCGGGGTGCGCGATGCGTCCGCTTGACAGGGGGCGGGGCTTGCCCAAAACTGCGGGTTTTTATGGCAGAAGCGAAAAGCAATGAGTTGATGGAGAAGATCGTGTCGCTGTGCAAGCGGCGGGGGTTCATTTATCCGTCGTCGGAGATCTACGGCGGCATCAACGGTTTTTGGGACTACGGCCCGCTGGGGGCGGAGCTGAAGCGCAACGTGCGGGAGCAGTGGTGGCGGTGGATGGTGCACCGGCGGGAGGACGTGGTGGGATTGGACGCGACGATCATCATGCATCCGCAGATTTGGAAGGCGTCGGGGCATGTGGACACGTTCAGCGATCCGATGTGCGACTGTCTGCTGACGAAGAAGCGGTTTCGGGCGGATCAAATCGAGCCGCAGTCCGGGATTGCGTATCATTACAGCGGGGCGCGCAACACGGCGACGGGGCGGGAGGTGCAGGAGCCATACGCGGTGCTGTTGACGCCGGGCAAGCCGCCGGAGAGCGCGCGGAAGACGGCGGTGCAGTATTACCGGGAGCGGGGGCTGGGGAAGGAAGGCTCCATCGAGCTGCTGGGGGAGCGGACGGAGAAGGTGGAGAATTCGCAGCGGTTCAATCCGGAGAACGGGTCGCTGCTGACCGAGCCGCGGCCGTTCAATTTGATGTTCAAGACGTACGTGGGGCCGGTGGCGGACGAGGAGAATGTGGCGTATTTGCGGCCGGAGACGGCGCAGGCGATTTTTGCGCAGTTCAAGAACGTGCTGGAGACCTCGCGCATGAAGGTGCCGTTTGGGATTGCGCAGATGGGGAAGGCCTTTCGCAACGAGGTGACGCCCCGCAATTTCACCTTCCGCTCGCGGGAGTTTGAGCAGATGGAGCTGGAGTTTTTCATCAAGCCGGACGAGGCGGTGGCGGCGCAGGCGGGGGCGGTGGCGCAGGTGGCGGCCCCGGGGCATCCGGGGGAGCCGCAGGCCAACTGGGGGTGGGAGGTGTGGCACAAGTACTGGGTGGAGGAGCGGATGCGTTTTTACGAGAGCATCGGGCTGCCGCGCGCGCGGCTGGAGGAGTACTGGCAGAAGCCGGAGGAGCTGGCGCATTACGCGAAGGCGACGGTGGACATTTTGTATCAGTTTCCCTTCGGGACGCAGGAGCTGGAGGGCATCGCGGCGCGGGGGGACTTTGATTTGTCGCAGCATCAGAAGCACAGCGGCAAGAGCATGGAGGTGTTTGACGAGGAGGTGCGGACGGCGTGGAAGAATCTGGGGGAGGAGCAGCGGGCGGCGCTGCAACGGCGGTTTGTGGAGGAGAAGGCGGCCGCGCTGCAGAAGAAGGGGCTGGGGGAGGCGGAGGCGCGGGCGCAGGCGGAGCAGGCGGGGCAGCAGTATTTTGAGAAGCTGGCGCGGGGGAGCTACATACCGCACGTGATCGAGCCGTCGGCGGGGGTGGATCGGCTGGTGCTGGCGCTGCTCTGCAACGCCTACCACGAGGAGGAGACGGTGGATGAGAAGGGGAAGAAGGAGACGCGGGTGGTGCTGCGGTTGCATCCGCGGGTGGCGCCGATCAAGGTGGCGGTGTTTCCGCTGTTGAAGAACAAGCCGGAGCTGGTGGCGCGGGCGCGGGAGGTGTATGCGCGGCTGCGGGGGGAGATGCTGGCGTTTTATGACGAGGCCGGCTCGATAGGGCGGCGTTATGCGCGGCAGGACGAGGCGGGCACGCCGTTCTGCGTGACGATTGATTTTGACACGTTGGGCGAGACGCCCGAGTTGAAGGATACGGTGACTCTGCGGCATCGGGACACGGGGGAGCAGGAGCGGGTGCGGATTGAGGAGCTGCTGCCGCGTTTGCAGGCGGCGCTGCGGTAGGGCGGGGTGGGGGTTGCAAACTTTGCGGCATTATTATGGCATACCTGAATGCGCATTATTTGAAATTGAAGGCGGGCTATTTGTTTCCGGAGATTGCCCGGCGGGTGAAGGCCTTTGGCGAGCAGCATCCGGAGCTGGCGCCGCGGGTGGTGCGGTGCGGGATAGGGGATGTGACGGAGCCGCTGCCGGCGGCGTGCATTGCCGCGCTGCACCGGGCGGTGGACGAGATGGCGCGGCGGGAGACGTTTCGCGGGTACGGGCCGGAGCAGGGTTATGAGTTTTTGCGGGCGGCCATTGCGGAGCATGATTTCCGGGCGCGGGGGCTGGAGGTGGCGGATGACGAGGTGTTTGTGAGCGACGGGTCGAAGTGCGATTGCGGGAACATTCTGGACATTTTGGGGCATCAGAACACGGTGGCGATACCGGATCCGGTGTATCCGGTGTATGTGGACACCAACGTGATGGCGGGGCACACGGGGCCGGCGGATGAGACGGGGGCCTACGCGGGGTTGCGGTATCTGCCGTGCACGCCGGCGAATGGCTTTGTGCCGGAGCCGCCGCGGGAGCCGGTGGATGTGATTTATTTGTGTTCGCCCAACAACCCGACGGGGGCGGTGGCGACGCGGGGGCAGTTGCAGGCGTGGGTGGAGTACGCGCTGCGGCATGGGTCGTTGATTTTGTTTGACGCGGCGTACGAGGCGTACATTGGGGATGCGGGGCTGCCGCATTCGATCTATGAGATTCCCGGGGCGCGGGAGTGCGCGATTGAGTTTCGCAGTTTTTCGAAGAACGGGGGTTTCACCGGGGTGCGGTGCGCGTACACGGTGGTGCCGAAGACGTTGCTGGCGATGGATGACCAGGGCCAGCGGCGGCCGCTGCATCCGTTGTGGAACCGGCGCATGGCCACCAAGTTCAACGGGGTCAGTTACATGGTGCAACGCGCCGCCGAGGCGCTGTACACGCCGGAGGGGCAGGCGCAGGTGCGGCAGTTGATTGAGCATTACATGGGCAATGCGCGGCTGCTGCGCGAGGGGCTGCAGGCGGGGGGGTTGACGGTGTACGGCGGGCAGAATGCGCCGTATTTGTGGGTGAAGGCGCCGCCGGGCTGGACGAGCTGGCAGGCGTTTGATGCGCTGCTGCAGCAGATTCAGGTGGTGGTGACGCCGGGGAGCGGTTTTGGCGCGCAGGGGGAGGGGTATTTTCGGGTTTCCTCGTTCAACAGCCGCGCGAATGCCGAGGAGGCGGCGCGGCGGTTCCGGGCGATGCAGTGGTGAAGGAGCGGGCCGGGCGCAGCGCGGGGCGGGCGGGGCCTCAGAGCTGGCGGCCGAAGGAGATGTCGCTGGTGGCGAAGTTTGCGATGCTGCGGGTTTTCTCGTGGAAATGGCGGGCGTTTTGGAGGACGCCGGCGCGGGTGTAGAAGAGGGCATCAGGGGGGAGCGGCAGGCGCACCCAGCGGCCGGTGTGGGCGGATTCGTAAATGGCGGTCACCAGTTCGACGGTGCGCCGCCCCTGGAGGCCGTCCACCACCAGGGATTCCCGGCCGAGGATGGCGTGGAGGAAGTTGGCCACCTGGGCATCGTGGCCGGTGAGGGGGAGTTCCGGGAGTTCTTCATAGGCGCGTTGCAGCTCGGCGAGGACATCGGGGGCTTCTTCGGGGAAGCCGTTTTCCTTTTGGACATAGGCCTTGGGGGCCCAGGGGATGGAGAGTTTGGCGCGCTCGCACTGGAAGACGAGTTGTTGTTCTTCGCCGTGGTGGACGAGGGAGGCGGTGAACTGGCCGAGGGCGCCGTGCTCGAGGCGCATCAGAGCGGCGGAGAAATCTTCGACTTCGGAGTTGTCGTGGTGGAGATTGGCGGTGAGGGCGAGGAGCTCGCGGGGGAGGCCGGCCATCCAGAGGAAGAGGTCGGCGTGGTGGATGGCGTGATTGAGGGTGCAGCCGCCGCCTTCTTTGGCCCAGGTGCCGCGCCACCAGAGGTCATAGTAGCGGCTGCCGCGCCACCAGAAGCTGTCCACCTGGGCATGGAGGAGGCGGCCGAAGCGGCCGGAGTCGAGGAGGCGTTTGACGCGCATCATGGGGGTGCGGAAGCGGTTTTGGGCCACGACACTGAGGAGGGCGCCGGTCTGGCGTGCGGCGGCGAGCATTTGGTCACATTCTTCGAGGGTGGGGGCCATGGGTTTTTCCACGAGGAGATGTTTGCCGGCCTGGAGGAGGGCGACGGAGGCGGCGGCGTGTTCAAAGGGGGGCAGGCAGACGGAGGCGGCGTCGAAGGCGCCCCACTGGAGCAGCTCGGCGTAGCCGCCAAAGAGGCGGGCGTCCGGGAGGGCGTATTTGGCGGCTTTTTCGCGGGCTTTCTCGGGGTACAGGTCGGCGAGGGCGACGATGCGGCAGGCGTTGGGCCATTTGAGGTAGGCCTGGAGGTGACTGTCGGCGATGGCGCCGGTTCCAACAATGGCGATGCGCAGCATGAGCAGGTTTTTAGCGCAAAGGCCGGCCGGGGGCCACGGAAAAGCGGCGGGGGTCAGGCGGGCGGGGCGGGGGTGGCGTACTTTTCGGGTTTGAGGACGCCGATGAAGGGGAGGTTGCGGTAGCGCTCGGCGAAGTCGAGGCCGTAACCGACGACGAAGAAATCGGGGATGCGAAAGCCGGTGTAGTGGGCGGTGACGGGCACCTGGCGGCGGGCGGGTTTGTCGAGGAGGACGCAGACGCGGAGCCGGCGGGGGCGGTGGGCGCGGAGTTTGGCGAGGACGGCGGTGAGGGTGCGGCCGGTGTCGAGGATGTCTTCGACGACGAGGACGTCCCTGCCCTGGATGTCGAGGCGGAGGTCCTTGGTGAAGGTGAGTTCGCCGCTGGTGGTGGAGGCGCCGTAGCTGGAGACGGAGAGGAAATCCAGGCGGAGGGGCAGTTCGAGGTGGCGGACGAGGTCGGCGAGGAAGACCACCGTGCCGCTGAGGAGGGCGACGAGGACGGGCTCGCGGTGGCGGTAATCGCGCTGGATGGCGGCGGCAAGCTGGCGGACGCGGCGGGCGAGGCGGTCTTCGGGGATGAGGACGCCGGCGAGGTCGTGGCGCCAGCGCGGGGGCGGCGGCTGGAGGCGGCGGGAGGTTTCGGGGAGGCGGCCGGGTGTGGTTGGGGCGGACATAGGCGGGGGGGGTTAAGAGAGACGCAGCCAGAGGGTTTTCAAATGCGCGGGTTCTTCGCGGGTGATGGGGAAATCCGGGGGCTGGGGGACGTAATGTTGCTGGCGGATGCGGCGGCCGGCGGCCTGAGCGGCGGCGTGGATCATTTCCACGAAACGGGCGGGCGGGAGGGCGGCGGCGTTGGTGCTGGCGAGGAGGACGCCGTCGGGGCGCAGGAGGGGCAGGGCGAGCCGGACGAGGTTGGGGAAATCTTTTTCGGCGCGAAACACGCCGTGTTCCCTGGATTGGGAGAAGGTGGGGGGGTCGAGGATGACGACGGCGAATTGGCGGGCTTTGCGGGCGAGGCGTTTGAGCCAGGCGAAGGCGTCGCCGTAGATGAAATCATGGGCGGCGGGGTCGAGGTGATTGAGGGCAAAGTTGCGGCGGCCCCAGTCGAGGTATTTGCGGGAGAGGTCGAGGCTGGTGGCGCGGGCGCCGCCGAGGGCGGCGCAGACGCTGAAGGCGCAGGTGTAGGCAAAGACGTTGAGCACCTCGTGCGGCGGGGGGGGGAGGTAGAGGGGGAAGTCGCGGGCCACGTGGGCGGTGAGGAGGCGGCGGCGGTTGTCGCGCTGGTCGAGGAAGAGGCCGACGGAGCAGCCCTCGGTGAAGCGGATTTCGTAGGCGACGCCGTTTTCGCGGACGGTGAATGCGGGGGGGGCGGCGCGGCCGTCGAGGAGGCGCGGGGCGACTTCCTGGGGTGGTTTGCCGCGCACGACGGGCAGGCGGGGCTGGAAGTAGAGGCCGCCGCCGGGCGGGGCGCGGAGGTGCGAGGGAGGGGCGGCGGCGTGGAGGAGGTCGAAGTCCCCCCAGGCCTCGAGGTAGAGGCCGGGATGGCCGTCGGCGGCGCCGTGCCAGCGGCGGAAGGCGGTGGTTTCCTCGGGATGAATGAAGGCCTGGCGGCGGGCGCGGGCGGGGTCTGCGGCGAAATCAGGGGGTGCCTGCCAGCGGAGGGGCAGGCCGGTGGCGGGGTGGTGGAGGGCCATTTCGGCGGCGTGCAATTCGACGCGATGCGCCGGGGGGCCGCCGTAGAGGACATCGCCCACGATGGGGCAGCCGCTGGCGGCGGCGTGGACGCGGATTTGGTGGGTGCGGCCGGTGAGGGGGCGGGCCTCGATTTCGGAGGTGGCGCCCCGGGACAAGACGGTGAAGCGGGTGACGGCGGCGGTGGCGGGGTCGCGGGCGGGGCGGCTGAGGTAGTGTTCGCCGGCGCGGATGATTTCCGAAGTGACGGACCAGGTGGGGCGCGGGGGGGTGCCGCGGGTGCGAAAGACGTAACGTTTGTGGACTTGGCGGCGGGTGAACTGGGCGGTGAGGGACTGGCAGGCGAGGGCGGTTTTGGCGAAGATCATCAGGCCGGAGGTTTCCTTGTCGAGGCGGTGGACGATGGCGAGCCGGCTCCAGCGGGGTTCGCGATGGCGCAGCCAGTCGTAGAGGCCCTCGCCGGCGTAGGGGGCGGGGGCGTGGGTGTTGAGGCCGGGCGGTTTGTTGACCACCAGGAGATGCTCGTCCTCAAAGAGGACGCAGGGGGGCAGGCGGGTTTCCATGCGGCTTACCAGAACTGCCACTGGCCGCGGAGGATGACGTAGAGGCCGAGGGCGAGGTTGGCCACGGCATGGGCGGTGACGGCGTCGCCGAGGCGGTTGCGCCACAGCACGAGGCCCTGGAGGAGGAAGCCGGTGAGCAGCCCGGCCAGCCATTCGTAGTGTTCGACGGCAAACAGGGCGGAGGTGGCGAAAAAGGGGAGGGGCAGAAAGCGGTTGAGGGGGACGGAGAGGAAGTCTTTGTGGGCGAGGTAGCGATAGACGAAGCTGCGGTAAAACACTTCTTCGAGCATGGGCACGAGGAGGGTGGAGCCGGCGAGGCGCACGGCGATGAAAAACCAGGCCAGCAGGGTGCCGTGGCCGAAGATTTCGTGGGGATTCCAGGGGAGGGGCGGGCGGCCCCATTTGGGATAAAAGGGGTCGAGGCCCACCCAGAGGAGGAAGATGAGCAGGCCGGCGGCGACGGCGGGGGCGTTGAAGCGCCATTCCAATTCGGCGAGGGCGTGGCGCGCGAGCCACAGGAGCCAGGCGCCAGCCAGGGTTTTGAGGAGGTAAAGGAAATAGCGGGGCAGGCCTTCCCATTGTCCGGCCAGGCCGGTGAGGAGGAGGAAGATGACAAAGGGCACGACTCGCGCCGCGACGGGCGAGCGCCGCCAACCCAAGAGCCACTGCCTTAGAGCCATAAGACTTTGACCACGCCGCGCAGCTCCACCTTGACGCTGCGCGGTTCAATGGCGATGACCTTCACTTCGCCGATTTGATCTCCCACAAACAGGGTGCGGTTATTGATGACGGCGGAAGGATTTTTGGGCCGATAGAAAATGCCCTGCAGGGTGAGCGGCGGGAATTCCACATTTGCGGGCGGCGGCGGGGCGGGGGCGGGGG
>JAOAIT010000035.1 GCA_026414565.1 Verrucomicrobiia bacterium | reverse complement strand
TGTATTTGGACGACATCCGGATTGAGGAGGGCTGGGTGGTAGGTGGGGGGACCAATTATGTGGTGAACGGGGGATTTGAGGCGCCGCTGGCGGGGACATGGAATTTGGGGACGGCGGTGCAGGGTTCGACGCGGGTGAGCGACGTGGTACGGGAGGGGCAGTACAGTTTGCGGCTGGTTTCGACGGGGCGGGCGCAGCAGGTGTTGACGACGCTGTGGCAGCCGGTGGTGTTGAAGACAGGGGTGGTGTACACGGTGAGTTTCTGGTACTGGCCAAGTTTGACGCTGACGAACGTGGAGGTGTACGTGACGACGTTTGTGCGGAGCAATGTGAATGTGAATGCGGGGGCGGTGTATCGGTCGCCGGGGGCGGCGAATCCGACGGAGCGGCCGTTGCCGGAGCTGCCTGGGGTGTATGTGAACGAGGTGCAGGCGGAGAATGTGGGTGGGGTGGTGGACAATTATGGGGAGCGGGAGCCGTGGGTGGAGTTGTACAATGGGGGGAGCAATGCGGTGGATTTGACGGGGTGGTATTTGACGGACACGTACACGAATTTGGGGCGGTGGGCGTTTCCGGCGGGGACGGTGTTGGGGCCTGGGGAGTATCGGGTGGTGTGGTGTGACGGGCAGGTGGAGCAGAGTGCGGGGACGAATTTGCACACGAACTTCCGGCTGACGGGGGGCAGCGGGTCGGTGGCGTTGGTGATGCCGGTGGACGGGCAATTGGGGGTGTTGGATTACCTGAACTACACGAATCTGGCGCCGGGTCAGAGTTATGGGGACTACCCCAACGGCCAGATGTTTTATCGGCAGAAGTTCATGTATCCCACCCCGGGTTGGGCCAACAACACCGATCTCGCCCTGCCGGTGGTGCGCATCAACGAATGGATGGCGGACAACACCATCGTGCCCACCCCTGACCAGCGATTTGAAGACTGGTTTGAATTGTATAACCCCACCACCAACATCGTGAACCTGCAGGGCTTATTCCTCAGTGATAATCCCAGCAACAAGTTCCAGTTCCGCATTCCAGCGGGTTACCTTATCCCGCCGCGGGGGTATTTGCTGGTCTGGGCTGATAATCGCCCCGAGCTGAACAGTACCAACGATCCGGATTTGCACGTGAACTTTGCCCTGAGCCGCCGCGGCGAGGCCATCGGCCTCTATGGGCCGGACGGCGCAGTAATTGATGAAGTCATCTTTGGCGATATGACTGGCAATGTGGTCTTGGGCCGTTATCCCGATGGCGGCGCGCTCATCACCACCCTGACCCGGCCCACACCACGCGCCGCTAATGTGGCCTCGGTGGTGCCCGCCAACACCCCGCCACAACTCGCGCCTTTGCCCAACCGCGGCCTGTTGGTGGGGCAGACCTTGCAAGTCACGGTGCTGGCCACGGATGCAGATCAGCCTCCCCAAAACCTGACCTTCAGCCTGTTGCCGCCCACACCTGCCGGGGTGATTTTCACCAACGGAAACCGATTGGTTTGGACACCCGCTCCGGCGCAGGTCGGGACGCACCAGATTGTGGTGAAGGTTACCGATGATGGCACGCCGCCGATGAGTGCCACCAACGCCATGCAAATCACCGTGGGCGCGCTGCCACAACTGCCCCCCAGCGGGCTTTCCCTGGCCAACGGACGGTTGAGCCTGACCTTTTCCACTGTGCCCGGCGTCACCTACCGCCTGCAGTATAAACAACGATTGACCGATGCCACCTGGTCGGACGTGGCTCCCGCCACCAACGCCCCCGGCACCAGTCTGACCCTGCAGGACAACCTCACCGCACCCCAGCGTTTCTACCGCCTGGTCGCAGAGTAACCGTTGCAGCACTGAGCGGGTGGTGGTAACCGCCCATGCTTCCGCCTTGCTGGGGCCGGCATTGCTGCTCCGAAAAACGGCCGGGGCATGCGTGGCCTGGAGTGTAATCCTCCCTTGCACAGGCTTGATTATGGCGGCGGCTTGGCGGTATGAACTGGGGCTGCGCTTCATCCGGGCGCGGCGGGGAGTTGATGACATGCCTTTTGTAATGCTTAATGGCCGGTTGGTGCACGAGTCTCAAGCCACCGTTTCGGTGTTCGATCGGTCCTTCCTCTATGGGGATGGGCTGTTCGAGACGATGGTGGTATGGAATGGCCGCCCGTTCCGTTGGGAGATGCATTGGGAGCGTCTGCAGCGCGGTCTGGGCATCTTGCGGATGGCCATGCCCTGGACCCAGGAGGAGGTGATGCGGCAGGTGGCGCAATTGCTGGAGGCCAACCTGGCCCGGCATGCGGTGTTGCGCCTGCAGGTGTCCCGCGGTCTTGGGCCGCGCGGTTATTCCCCCCCTGCTCGCAGTGAGACGGTGATGGTGCTCAGCACGCATCCTTTGGAGCCGGTGGCACCGGGCCAGCCGCAGGCGTGGCGGTTGCACACGGCTTCCTTGAGATTGCCGCCCGCACATGCCCTGAGCGGGTTCAAAACCTGCAACAAACTGTGGCAGGTGGCCGCACGTGTGGAGGCCCGCGAGCAGGGTGCGGATGAAGCGTTGTTGCTCAGCGCTGATGGTCACCTGGCGGAAGCTGCGGCTGGCAACCTCTTTTGGTGGGCGCAGGGCGTGTTGCATACACCTCCCTTGAGCACAGGGGCGCTCCCCGGCGTGACCCGCCAGATCATCCTCGAATTGGCGCACCGGTGGCAGTGGGAAATCCAGGAAACGCTCGCCGGGCCAGAGGTTCTTGACCGGGCCGAGGGCGCCTTCCTCACCACGTCCCCCCTGGGGGTGATAGAAGCAATCTCCCTGGATGGCAGGACGCTGGCGCGCTCCCCCCTGACACTGCAATGCCATGCCGGCTATTGGGCCTTGATGGCGCGGGAGTCAGAGGCCCGCCGCTGTGCGCCGCCCTCCCTTCCCACCTCCTTATGAGCAACCCTCCGCCCTCCCTGTTTCAGGTGTGGAAGCGCGCGCTGGCCTATTTCCATCCCGACTGGCCGCGATTCATTGGGGTTTGCGGTTTGATGCTCGCCACCATTGGCGCCAACCTCATTAAACCGTGGCCGGTGGCGTGGATTGTGGACGGGTTGCTCGGCCAGAAGGCCTTGCCAGCTTGGCTGCCCGGGGCCGAAGGCTGGCGTGATGGAGGGGCCTGGTCTCCGGTGTTGTTGACGCTGGTGGGCGCCGTCCTGGCGGCACATTTGGTGCACAGTCTTTTGTCCACGGCCCAAAACTACCTGGCCATCAGCATGGGGCTGCGGGGGTTGCGCCGGGTGCGCAACGCCGTGTTTGCCTGTCTGCAACGGTTGTCCCTGCGCTTTCATCAGCGGCAGCGGTTGGGCGATTTGATCTACCGTGCCGCCTGGGACACCTACGCCTTCCAGACTTTGTTCCAGCAGGGGTTGATTACCACCGTCTCGGCGCTCCTCTCGCTGGTTTTTATGGTTGTGGTCATGGTGCAAATCAACGGGCGCCTGACTCTGGTTGCGCTGGTTACGGCGCCGTTGATGGTGCTGGCCATTCGACTGTTGGGGCGGCGCATGTACGAGCAGGGAGCGGCCGCCCAGCAGGCAGATAGCGCCGTGGTCTCCCTGGTGCAGCAGAATCTGCAGGCCTTGCCGCTGGTGCAAAGTTACACCCGGGAGGACCGCGAGCAGGAGACCTTCGTGGCACAGACGGAAGTGGCGCAGCGCACCCGCCTGCGCCAGCACGCCTGGGAGTTGTTGTACTGGCTGGGAATCAGTGGGGCTTTTGGACTCGGGGTGGCGCTTACCGTCTGGCTGGGGGCCTCACAAGTGATGGCCGGGCAACTGACCATCGGCCAGCTCTGGGTTTTTCTGGCCTATTTGGGCCAGCTTTATGATCCCCTCAACCAGCTTTCCCACGCTGGCGTTACCCTTTCCACCGCGGGGGCCGCGGCGGGCCGTGTGTTTGAGCTGCTCGATACACCGGAAGAAGTGAAGGACGCTCCTGACGCCCGCCCGGCGGCCCGCGCCGGCACTGCCGCTGCCGCAGCTCCCCATGTTCTGGCAGTGCGCGGCCGTCTGGAGTTTGACGGGGTTTCATTTGGATATGAGCCGGGCAAGCTGGTTTTGAAAAAGGTTTCCTTTGGCGTGGAACCGGGTCAGCGGGTGGCGATTATTGGCCCCAGCGGGGCAGGGAAGACCACGTTGATGAACTTAATCCCCCGTTTTTTTGATCCACAGGAGGGGGCCGTGCGGCTGGAGGGCGAAGACTTGCGCCGCATCAAATTGCGTGATTTGCGCTCATTGATCGCAGTGGTGTTGCAGGAGCCGGTGTTGTTGCCCAGTTCCATTGCCGATAACATCGCCTATGGCCGGCCAGGGGCGACGATGGCTGAAATTGAAGCCGCCGCCCGCGCCGCCGGCGCGCACGATTTCATTGTGAGTCTGCCGCAGAAATATCAAACGCCCGTGGGCGATGGGGGGGCGCGGTTGAGCACCGGCGAACGCCAGCGGCTTAACCTGGCGCGCGCCTTTCTCAAGGATGCCCCCCTGTTGTTGCTGGACGAGCCCACCAGCGCCCTGGATGCCGAAAACGAGGCCTTGGTAGTCAGGAGCCTCTTTGAGTTGATGCGGGGACGCACCACTCTCATGATTGCCCATCGCCTGAGCACCATTCAGAAGGTGGATCGCATCCTGGTGCTGCAAAACGGTGAAGTGACAGAATGGGGCACGCCGGAGGAGTTGCGCCGGCGCCCGGATTCTTATTATGCCCGCGTCATCAGCGGGCAGGTGGAACTGGCCTGATCAAGGCCCCACTTCAAACCACAGGTCCACGGTAATCTCCTGCTCGAAGGGCACCAGTATTCCTTCGGCGGTGGGCCAGCCGGGCGGCTGGGTGAACGTGGCGGTGGCAACGCTGGAGGCACAGCGTCGCCCGTCAGCCAGTTCCACCTCCAACCAAAACCGGCGAACGGCGAAATGATCGTGGTTTGGATTTTGTATGGCCAGGCGGTTGCGCCGGCCCAGCGTGGTGAGCACAGAGGCCGGCAATTCCATCCGGGCGGGGCCAAACGCGCCTTTTTCCTCGCGGGCGTAGGCCCCGGGAAGCTCGCCAATGGGCCGACCATTCAACCGGCCATACATTACATAAGGGCCCGGTCCCTCCACTCCCCGGCCTTCGAAATGCAACCAGCCGCGGCGGGCGCTGCGCAGCTTGTCCAGCGACAGCCCAGCAAGGGGCAGTGGGGAAGGTTCTTTGCGGCACAGGGCAGGATCGGCGGCCAGGGAGTAATACCAGACCGGCCGCAGGGTCTCCAAGTGCACCTCCGCCCAGCAGCCCCAATCGCCACTGGAATTGTCCTTCGGCCCGACATCAGTTTCCAACTGCACCACCACCTGCCGGCCCTGCCATTGGGTCAGGTCCACCTCCAACCGCTGCCATTCATGGCGGCCTATTGTTTTCCGACCGGCAACGACGCGGCGGCCCTGGTCGTCCACGAGCACCACCCGATATTCCAGTCCATCGCCCAAATCACTGCCGTTGGCCTTGCCCACCCACGCCCGCAACGCCACACCCTCGGGGTGCTGCGGCATCGCCAGCGGGCCAAATCGCAGCCACGTGTAGCCCACCCCGCCGAGGTAGGGGGGATGCACAAACCAACCGTGTCGCGTGACTTCGCCGCAGGCGGTAACTCGTTTTTCCACCAGCGCGCCTGTGCTGCCAAAATCTTCCTTCTCTGGCTGTCCCCGCATCGCCACCCCGGAACCTGAGGGCTGGCTGAGGAGCTGCAATAACTTGGGCTCCAAGTGGCAGACGAGTCCCAACTCTTGTTTTTGTGTCAGACCTTGGGCGGACCATTTCAACTCCAAGAATTGTGCATCTTCTTGGCTGGGAAGGGGCAGGGCCAGGTTGACGCAGGCCGCTTGCCCGGGCTGCAGCCGCACGGTTTTTCGAGCCTGCGCCGCTTCCACTTCAAAGTCTGCCGCCTTGGCCAGATGACTTTGGAATGTCACCTCCAGCGCTTGTTCTTTTACCACGACGGACGCCCCGGCGAGCGGCACCACGGTGAAATCAATCCAGCCACCTTCGCGCTCAATCCAGAGCCGCTGGCCCGGCTGGGCCGCAGCGGGAATGGACACCTGATGGGTTTTGCGGCCACGGACGGTGACCACTTCACCGGGCACAACCCTTTCCCGCTCGCAGGTCAGGACCACTTCATTTTTCCCGGCCTTGGCAGGACGAAGCAGGTAACTGAAGGCACCTTGAACGGGGACAACATAACGCAGGCCACGTGCGAGGCGCACTTCGGCCGGACCCAGCTCACGCCGCTGCTGGTCCAGCGCGACGGCCTCGACGGGAGGCAGCGCAAAGCCACATTCCGCGCCTTCAAACAGCAGTATTTCGTAGTTCTGATTTGGTAGCTTGCGGCAGATGCCCGCCCCGTTGCCTGCGGCCAGGGGACGCCGGAGGAACTGGCCGCGCCCATCAATGAACATGTGGGTGGGGGCCACGGCGTAATCATGCCGATGACCGCCGAAATCCGTTGACCACATCTCCACTTGTCCATCTGCGGTCCAGCCGCCGAAACCGTTGGGTGGCAAGTCCACATCGCGTCCCCAGAGCCGCGCCTGCATCCGTTCAGTCGTGCTGCCATTGGCGACGGTGCAGGTGCCATCGGCATAACGGAGGGCCACTTGCGAACGGCGGTACACCCCCCGGGCTACGGCGGCGGTGGTGTCCCACAAGCGCCCGCGTTCGTCCACATACCGGATTTCTGCCACATTGGTCAGGCAGTAGCGGCGATGCAGGGGCAGCAGCAGGTAATAATTCCGCAACGCCGAGCGCAGGCCGTCATCAAAGCACAAAAAGCCGCTGTGGCCGAAGGCCACCGTGGCCGCCATGAACCGATCCAACCATGCCTCCATTTCCGGTGTGCCGGGACGCGGCCTTTTTTGGCCGGGATAAAACATCTCGGTATTGCCCATTCCAAAGTTGCAGCCCAAATCGTGCAGCCGGCGCAGATCAAAATCCACCAGCCACGGATTCTCCGCCGGCCGATAGGCTTGGTCCTGGGCGTAATTGCCATCGGTCAAACCCATGTAAAAGGCATGAAAGCCGCCCTCGGAATACACCGGTCCCTGCCAGGCGGCCTTTTGCAGCAGCATGATTTCGCCGTATGCATAAAACACGGACGCCATCGTCCCGGCGCCGGGCACCCGCGCATCGTAATCCACGCGGCTCCAGGGCGCCACGGCGGTATGCACATCGCAATACGCCGTGCTGAACTTGAACTGCCGTTGAATGAGCGGGCTGAGCCGCTCGCAAAACTCCACCGCGCGCGCCGGTTTGGGGGCATAACAACGCGGCCACGCCGTTTGCCATTGATTGTCCGAGGTGCGGCTCACCAGGTCCGCGTGCCAGTATTCATTCACTGGCGAGAAATCGGTGAAATTGTTGTAAGGCCCATACACAAATCCCAGTTCGTCCTGCATCAAGCGCGCATACGCATATTGTCCGGCTTCCCCGCCTTTGCCGGGGGCGGGCCGGGTGCGGAAGGTGAAACTCTCGCCGCCATCCCGCCACATGGTTTCGTGATCCGTGATGATTAAATCCGTCATGCCCCAACGATGCACATTGCGCCAAAATTCGGCATCCCGTTGGCGGTCTGTCGCCCCATAAGCATACCAAAGACGGGTGCCGGTAATGTGTTTCCAAGGGGATGCGGGGTTGGCGATCACGGGCAGGGTCTCCTCGTAATGCGGGGTGACAGTCAGAAAAAAACGCTCGAAGCAATCGTTCAGTCTGCCATCGGTCCGCGGCCGGTAGCGGATGCCGGCGTGGTAGGTGACTCCTTGTTTGTTCGCGGAGGAGTTGGCCCACAAGATCGAGCCATTGGACCGATACCAATCCACGTGACCGGTCAAAAAGAGAGGGCGCTCCGCCGGGCCGCTAACGACCACCGCCGGATGTTTGCCTTCAGCCGGGTAGTATGGATTCGTGACTAGTCGCGGGTTATCTAATCCTTCGGCCTTGCCCCAGCGCACTTCGCGCACCCACCCGCCCGGTGCCAGCACATCCATGACCAGCGATTTATTCCACAGGCGATAGCAGTAAGTCAGCATCTGCGGACCGTTGTCTGTATACGCCTCCCAGAGGGACTCCACCCGGTCATCCATGAGCCGGGTTTCGCGGTGAATCAGCTTTTGGGGTAAACGCTCCCCCTGTTGGGTTCTGACATACACGCCGCCCTCCACACAGGGACGAAACTCCACCTTCAGCCCCGTGGCGGCAGGCTGCCAGACGACCCGCCAGTCCGACCAGGTGCCCGTCTGCGGCGTGAGGCGGTATTCCAACCGCCCATCGGCGCCGGCGTATCTCAACACGAATTCGCGGCCCTGTTGCATGACACTCGTTTGAAAGGATTTGGTGACGTTGGGGGGCAGCAGGGTCTCGGCGCGGGTGGGAAAGGGCAGGGTGCCGGGCCCTGTATTCACCCCGGGCGATTGTCCCGGAAACAATTCCAAATTGCGGCGCGGCCGGGGAGAAAAGGTCAGAGGGGGAAAAGCTTCCGTGTACACGGCCAGGTTGTCGAAATACAAAGTCCTTTCCTGCGCGTTGCGTCCCTGCGTGATCAGCAGCCCCTCGAAACTGGCGCCGGATTTCAGCGCGGCCACCTGCTCCGGGGTCAACCGCCGGTGCATCAAATGCCATTCCCGCCAATGCACGCTCCCCAGGCTCACCCGCACCTCCTGTTGCTGCCGGTTGCGAAAGACCACGGTCAGGGTGACGGGCGGCGTGTGCGGATCGGGCGCAAAGGCCCAGTTATTCCCATAACACCAAAGCGTGACAGCATCAAAAGGCCCCGAAATGGCAATGGGTTTTGCGGGCTGGAGTTTGATTTCGGGTTGCTCTCCAGTCGCGCGATAAGTCAGGCGGCCTACATATTGACCCCACAACTGTTGCTCGCGGCTGCGGATGAAGACCGCGGCCGCCTGCTGCGTATGCACCTGCCAGCCGCTCAAGTCTTCAAAGTCCACCAGCGGCGGCACGTGGTCCTCATGCCGCCCCGCCCATTCCATTTCATAAGGACGCTGGCCGACTCGAGCTGACTCGGCCGCCTGGCTCTTATGCGTGCCAGTGACGCAACCCAGCGCGAAAATCACGCAACCGAGAATGACGGTTTTCATGGATGATGGTGTTGCTCAGGTTACGCTCCCCCGGCCTGGGCATCAATCTCCTTCGCCTGTTGTCCACCTGCGGATGCCACTTGCCCCACTGCGAGGCGTGAAGTACGCTTATCCTACTATGGATAACAATCACATACCGCCTGAAGGGGGCGCCAGTCCCCAGCCTAGTCCCCAGCCGCCGCTGTCGGCGGCTCCGCGGCCGGTGCCCATGGCGCCGCCGCCGTTGCCGGTGACGCCGGTGGCCACGCCAGCGCCCCGCAGCAAGGGGCGCGGGTGGATGATCGTGGCTCTGCTCCTGTTATTGATGTTGGTGGGCAGCCTCATGTTTAACTTTATTTCAGCCTTTGGCGGCCTGGAAATGGACGGGCTGAGCCTGGGCCAGCCCCGCCTCAAAGCCGGGCCCAACCTGGTGGAAGTGCTCGTGAGGGAGGGGGAATCCAATGATAAACTGGCCGTCTTGCATGTGGAGGGCCTTATCGCCAGTGCCATGGGTGGGGATTTGGACCTTCCCCGCCTCATTGAAGCCCAGCTTAAACTGGCGGAGGAGGACAAGCGCGTTAAAGGTGTGGTGCTGGTGATTGATTCTCCCGGTGGTGAAGTCCTGGCTTCGGATCGCATCTATCAACTGATTCGCGATTTCCAGAACAAGACCCAAAAACCCGTGGTGGCTTCCATGAGCAGTCTGGCGGCATCAGGGGGGTATTACGTGGCGGCGCCCTGCCGTTGGATTGTGGCGCACGATCTGACCATCACCGGCAGCATCGGGGTCATCATGCAAGGCTATAATTACCGGGGTTTGATGAACAAAATCGGCTTGCGGCCGGAAGTGTATAAAAGCGGCAAATTCAAGGACATGCTCAGCGGCGCCAAAGACCTGGAGAACATGAATCCCGAGGAACGCAAGCTGCTGGAGGAGGAACGCCGGATGGTGCAGAAACTGATTGATGAAGCCTTTGAGACCTTCAAATCCCGCGTCAAAGAGGGGCGGGCGTATGCCTCCAAAATGAATCGTGCCCCCAACCTGCGCCCCAACTGGGAGGAATACGCTGACGGCCGCATCCTTTCGGGACGGCAGGCGCTGGAGCACGGTTTTGTGGATCAATTGGGGACTTTTGATGATGCCGTGAAATATACTGCGCGGCTGGCAGGCGTGACTGATCCCAAACTGGTCACTTATGGCGTGCCCTTTGATTTTACGCGTATCCTGCGTCTTCTGGGCCGGAGCGAAACGACAGAAATCAAAGTGGACCTGGGCGTTAAGGTGCCCCAGCTTAAATCAGGCTGCCTGTATTACCTCTCGCCGCATTTGTTCTGATCAGGATGGCCCACAACTTGGGAGGGCATGCGGTGTAGTTTAATTATGAGCGGCAAATCCATCCTCTGGCACGGGGGCAAGGTCTGGTGGTGGACATGGCTGCTGGGGATTCTGGCCCTGGGATTGCTACGGGAGGGCATGGCAGCCCAGCGGCTCAGCCATGATCGCACTCAGGGCACTTTTTCCGCCACGCTGCAACGGCAGGAACTCACCAATGTTTTGGCGGAGTTAACCCGCGTGACAGGCTGGCAGGTTTATTTGGAGCCGGAAACCCGCCTCACCGTAACCGTTTCATTCACCAATCAACCCACGGGCGAGGCTCTGCGTCGTTTGCTGGGTTCACTCAGCTATGCTTTGATTCCGCAACCGGGTCAGCCGCCGCGGCTTATGGTGTTTCGCACCTCGGTGGAGGAGGCCACCCAATTGATCGTGGCCAGGGACAAGGGGTCCCAAGACACAGGCCTTATTCCCGATGAGCTGATTGTTGTGCTTAAACCCGGCCAGTCCATTGACGATGTTGCCAAGGCATTGGGCGCCAAAGTAATTGGCGCCGCAGCCGGCCTGAATGCCTACCGGCTCAAGTTTGATAATGAGGAGGCTGCGCGGACGGCTCGCGAGCGGCTGGCACAAAACCCAGCCGTGGCATCGGTGGATGCCAATTACTGGGTGCAACGTCCCGGCGACGTGGATTTGCTGCGCGCCGGCGCCGGCAGGCCGCTCATGCTTTCGGCCAAACCCATTGGGGACGGAAATCCGATTGTTGTGGGATTGATTGACACCGCCGTCCAGTCCTTGGGCAAGGACTTGGATCCGCTGATCCTCAAGGGGATTTCCGTGGCCGGCGAGGCCACCCTGCCCACGGATGCTCCCACTCATGGCACGGCCATGGCTTATGACATTCTAACCGGGCTTTCCCAGCTTTTGCCCCCCGGCCAGGCCACCAGCGTGCGGCTGGTGTGGGTGGATGTGTATGGTAACAATCCACAAACCACCACCTTTGATGTGGGGGTGGGCACTTATGCCGCCATTCAGGCCGGGGCCAACATCATCAACTACAGCCTGGGCGGAGAGGGCGAGAGCGCCTTTCTGCGTGATATTCTGCAAACGGCCCGCCAGAAGGGCATCCTGCCCATCGCCGCAGCCGGCAATGTGCCCGGCACGGTGCCGATTTACCCGGCTGCTTTTCCTGAGGCCATTGCGATTACCGCCGGCGACCGCCAGGGCCAGATTGCCGCTTGGGCCAACCGCGGCGATTTCGTGGACGGCGTAGCTCCTGGCAGCTCGTTGGTCCCCTTTGCCGGCCGCACCTTCTTTGTCTCGGGCACCTCGACCGCCACGGCCTTTGCCTCCGGCTATGCTGCCGCGCTGGCGGACAAAACCGGCAAGCCGGCCCTGGAGGTGGAGCGCCTGCTGCTGGAACTGATTGGAGTAAAAAAACCCTAGCCGCTGCCGGGCCGCCCTTTTATGCTGCGGACGGTCTATGCACACCGTCAACGTGCCACTGGGCGAGCGCAGTTATCCCATCCTGGTCGGAGCGGGCCATTTGCCGGCTTTGGGTGAAGCCTGCCGCCGCTGGCATTTGTCCGGGCCGCGTTGCGCGATCATTACTGATGATCACGTGGGGCCCCTCTACGGAGCCACCGTGGCCAACAGTTTGCAACAAGCCGGCTTCGCTCCAGAGTTGATTTCCATCCCTGCCGGCGAGGCCAGCAAAAACCTTCAGTGGGTGGAGCATTGCTATCACCAACTGGCCGCCGCTCGCGTGGAGCGCAAATCTTTCATCATCGCCCTGGGCGGAGGGGTGGTGGGAGACCTGGCGGGTTTCGTGGCCGCCACCTATTTGCGCGGCATCCCCCTGGTGCAGGTGCCGACCTCCCTGCTGGCGCAGGTGGACAGCTCGGTGGGCGGCAAGGTTGGCATCAATCTGCCCGCAGGCAAAAACCTGGTAGGCGCTTTTTATCAACCCCGCCTGGTGGTTTGTGATGTAGAAACGCTGCGGACGCTTCCTCCCCGCGAGCTGCGGGCCGGTATGGCGGAGGTCATTAAATATGGGGCTATTTACGACGCCGATTTGTTCACCCGCTTGGAGCGCGAAGTGAACGATTTGATGGCGCTGGATTTGAAGCGCTGGGAGCCGCTCATTGCCCGGTGCTGTGCCATTAAGGCCGAGGTGGTGGCCCAGGATGAAACCGAATCCGGCCTGCGCGCCATTCTCAATTTTGGGCACACAGTGGGCCATGCCATCGAGGCAGTCGCTGGCTACGGGCATTATTTGCATGGCGAGGCCATTGCCATTGGCATGGTGGCGGAGGCCTGGCTTTCGCAGCAACACACCGGCCTGCCCGCTGCCGAGGCGCAGCGGTTGCGCCGGCTGCTGGCCGCCGCCGGTTTGCCCGTGCACTATGCCCCGGGCGAGGTGCCCTGGGAGAAACTGCTGCAGGCCATGCAGCTCGATAAAAAAGTCAGCCAGGGCCAGATCAAGTTTGTCCTGCTTTTCGCCCTCGGCCGGGCGGTATGGGGTCAGCCCGTGTCGCCTGAGCAAATCCGGCAGGCCATGGAGGCAACGGCGGCTGGGGCGGTGATTCCAGCCGGTGGCCAGAGCAAGGATTAACGCCTATGTCTGCCATCAGTGAAACCATCGTGCGCGAGTATTTTGAGCTCCATGGCTTTTTCATTCACCAGGAGCGCAAGGCCGTCAGCCCTGTCCGGCGCGAGGACGAGGAGATTGATTTTGTGGTATGGAATCCCCAGCCCCAGCCCACGCCAAGCCATCTGCCTTTTGTTCTGCAATCGCGCCACTTGAAACACATTGTCCGTGCGGTGGTGGTGGTGCGGGGCTGGCACACGGAGGCCTTTACCGCCGCCTTTCTCAACGCCGTGCCCGAGATGCTGCGCTTTTTACAGCCGGAAACCCTGCAGCGTCTGGAGCGCGCTTATCCGGGGCCGCCGCCCCTGCTGAAACTGCTCGTGGCTCCGGAACTGCCCGTGCAGGACACGGCCCGGCAGCAAAGCATTGAATTCCTCAAAAGCAAGGGCCTGGACGGCGTGCTGCTTTTCCGCAACGTGCTGGCGGATTTGGTGGACAGCGTGGAGGCCAACCGCAACTACCAGAAAAGTGATTTGTTGCAGGTGATCCGCATCTTGAAAAAATACGGCTTCCTGCGTGGACCGCAGTTGGAATTGTTCAACACCCGCCGCCCCCGCGCCCCGGGAGGGCGGCGCTTACGGCCGGACGCGGGCGCGGAGGAATAGCCACCCGTTGGTCATCGGCACGGTGAAATTAACCTGGCTGCCCGTATTCGAATACGTGGCCAGCGTGGTCCAGTTGGAAAGATTCAGGGACCCCTGAATGTCGTACGTGAACCCGGGCGCCGTACTGAATACCAGTTGCATCGCTCCCTGCGGATTCCTTTGGGGGGGGGGAATCGTCGGCGCGGTGACCACCGTCAAGGTGGCCGGGGCACTGGTGATGGTGGCCGTGGCGTTGCTCACGGTGACGAAGTACGTCCCCGCATTCGCCGGCTGCACGTTGGACAGCACCAGTGAGGCGGTGGTGCGGCCGGACAGGACGGCGTTGTTGAACCACCACTGATAAGCCAGCGGCGCATCGCCAGTGGCATTCACGTTGAAGGTGGCCGTTCCCCCTTGCAGGACGGTCTGGTTCTGCGGCGGCTGAACAATGGAGGGCGGATTGGCCGTGAAGAACACTCCCGGCGACGGCGGGGCGCCAAACCAGCTCGTCTCATCATTGGCATAGAGCGGGGCGATGCGATGCAACGAATTACCGCCGCCGTCCACGAAGTTGGTGGGCCAGGGCGCCTGGTCCTCGTAACGCACTTTTTCCACCAGCAATTGCGGCACGTAACCGGCATCCGGATGCGGCGGGCGTTGCGCCAGGTCCGGCCGGATGAGTTGAATCAACATGGTGCTATTGGCCAGCTTGCCCTTGTAAGGGCCATAAATGCGGTTGAAATTGGCGGGAATGTTGTACTTGGCCCTGAAGATGGCCAGTTGGGTCAGATTGGTCACGGGATCAAAATTGACCACCAGCAAACTGCTGCGCGCCGGCAGCACCACCCCTTGGGGGAAGGTAAATTCAATGCCCCCGTTCAAA
Organism: Verrucomicrobiia bacterium; assembly: GCA_026414565.1. Taxonomy (NCBI): domain Bacteria; kingdom Pseudomonadati; phylum Verrucomicrobiota; class Verrucomicrobiia; species Verrucomicrobiia bacterium. Next base: position 13,383 of record JAOAIT010000035.1, on the reverse strand, counting down.
CTCCAACGATTCGTTGGCTCGGTGGGGGTGAACAACGGCACATTGGTGGACGCTAGATTGGTCAGCTCGATGTATTCATTCAGCGAATCGTCCAGGCGATTGGTGCCCTGAATAATATCCGGAGGGTGATACATGATTTCACTGATGATAATGGGGCCGACGAGCGGATAGGGATTGGTCTCCCCACGACCAGTCAAAAAGACGGACATCATTTCGGGCGGGTCATTGGCGGTGACTGAAGTGCCAAAGGAAAGTCGCGACATGGGCACAAAGTCGGTTTTTCCGTCGCTTTTGACGTGGCGGCCCAAGGAAACCCCGTTGGCGGTGGCCTCAAAGGACTTGCTCAGGCGGAAACCGGTAAGCGGACCGCCGCGGTTGGTGGCGCTGCACAGGACCACAGAATCCCCATGCGCCGAGTTGAGCGTGAAACTGGGAGCATTGCCCGTGCCATCGGGGTTGAAATCTTTCTCGTACACCACCAAAAAGCCATTGGGGGGAACCACGGTATTCGTGGGAAACTGATATTTGCGCGGGTTGTCCTCGCTGTTGCTCAGGTAGAAGTGGTCCAGGCGATACGGTTCGGAGGTCAAATTGAAAAATTCAATCGCATCCACCAGGGGGGGATCGGTGTGCGCCAGCACCTCGTTGATCACAATGTTGGTAATCAACTGAAAGTTGCTCTTGCCCGGCGTGGAGCGGTTCACCATGAAACGCACCAAGTTGTTGGTGTTGCCATCCGGTAGCAATCCGTCGGATACATTTTCTGGTTGAGCAGCCACGATGACGCGATGTATGGCTTCTCCCGCCGCTGCTCCCACATAAGGCAGGAGAATCAACACATCTCCCGTGTCGCCCCCCAGGCGGAAATTACACTCATTGGCGGGTGCCCGGGCGCTGCCGTTGTCATTGGCCCAGAATAACTGAAAGCCATTGGAGCTGATAAAGGAAAGCGGCGGAATCACCTTCTGTTTGGCCGCGCCGCCATTGTCCTGAATGACCAACCCCTCCATATTTACCGGCGGGTTGGTGGCGGGATTGAAGATTTCAAACCAGTCGTCAGTGGTGGGGGTGTTGGCCAGCCATTCATTAAATACCAAGGCCCGCGGTGTGCCCAACGGTATGGGGGCCGCATTCTCGGCCCCCGGCGTAGGGATGGTCAGGCGCCAGGCGCCACTGCCATCCGGCCAACGGCTGATGGACAAGTCTTCGATTTGAAAACCAAAGCGCACATAATCCACCAGCGTCGGCGCATTGGTCGGGCCGCGGTACAGACCGACTTCGTCGGTGGCTTTCTTCAAATCAAATCCCGTGTACAAACCGGGACCGTTGGTGGTTTTATTGCACCAAACAATGAGGAATTCAAACGGCTGAATCACCGTGCCCGGGGGAAAGGCATATTTGAAGCGCTCGTTAACATTGGTATTATTGGTTAGAAACCAACCATGCAAGCTCACCGCGTTAGCTGTGGGATTGTACAACTCCACGTAGCTTTTGGGAAAACCATCGCCATTGCGTACCGCCGCATTGTTGTCGGCGAGCACTTCATTAATCACAATTTGTGCGGGGCTTGTGCAAGGCAGTGCCACTAAAACCGCGGTGGTGCAGCACCACCTCAACCACTTGAAAACAGTCATATTATCAGCATTAATTTACATCAAGGCGCCTTTTTTCTCAATTTCGTGCCACCTTGGCAACGGCAATTTGTTGTTAATAGCCGTGGCCAAGGTGCTACAAGCAGATTCCGGGCCAAAACCGGGGAGACCACGAAAAGCCAAACCGCTTGACCAACTGCCTGCCAAAGAAAAAGCCCGCGTCCTTAACAGGAGCGGGCCTGCGACAAGCAAGGTAGCGGGCCGGTTTACTCGTCCGACAACAGGGTGTCCGCCAAAATGGCCAGTCGCACCCGTTTGGCGGCTTCAGCCTGGAAATCGGGCCGGGGCGGCAGCATCCAGCGGTCCAGCGAGTTGGTGGAGTAGTGGCCGGTCTCCGGCGCTTGCACGCGTTGCTCCGGCGGATATTGGCTGTCCCAGACCTTTTCCAGCAGCACAGCCAGGCAGTTCTGTACCAGGCTCTTGTATTGTCGGCGGAAAAGCCGCAACACATTCCAGTCGGGCCGGTTGCCCGCACAGATGTACTTCAGCGCCCGGTCGCCCGGTATGGCCAGCTCAATCTCCCGCGAACCCGTCAACCCCCGCGCATACGCGCAGGTTAATAACGTCAGCAGCATGGGTGCCTGGTAGATGCCAAAGGTGGTTTTGAACTGCGCTTGTTTGAATTGCGGTTTGACTTGTTCGATGGCCTCCAGGGTCATGCGTACCAAGGTCAGCGATCCAACCCATTCCGTGGCATCCTTGGGCATCGCCACCGATTTGCCCGTCAGCGCCGCATCGCCCCCGTTGCTTTCAGGCCAGATGTGATTATTTGCGGCGTCCATATTCCCTCCCGGATTTTGTCTTGTTTCTCTCATCCCTTAATTCCCTTATTTTTCGTTTTTTCAACCGAGGCTAATCTACGCTGGGCCTGTTACGGCAGCATGGCAGCCAGGTTAATAATTAACGGGAATATAAATATTTATAAGTAGCTTATAATAAGCCACTTATGTTTCCATTTGAAGGCGCTTGATGAAGGGGCAGGGGGCGGCGGCTCCAAGATGGCCTTACGGCAAAAGTCTCAGCCGATAAAACCGCCGGGACCGTCCCACCGCCTGGTGGTCCTCGAATTGAACCCGGCCTTGGTGATTGGTGAAGCTTGCCGCCCGCTGCCATTGCCGCAAATCTTCCGAAGCTTCAATGTCAAAGCTCAGCGCGGCGGGAAGATCAAATGCCAGACGCAGCACCCCGTTGGACCATCGCAGGTTTTCCGGTGGCAGGGCAATGCCGTGCACGATGACCGTGGCCACCTGGCTGGTCACCACCCCCGAGGCATTGGAGACGACCACGAAGTAGTCGCCCGCGTGGGCCAACAGCAGGGGGGCCAGGGATAACTCGGCGTTGGTGGCGTTGAGCAGGGCCGCGCCGTTGTGCCACCATTGATAGCGCAAATCCGTGCCGGTGGCGGTGACAAACAGGGTCAGGGAATTGCCCACCCAGCCCTCCGCGCCTTGCGGTTGATCCCAGATTTCCGGGGGGATGCGCACGGTCACCCGGGCCACCCGGCTGGTGACCACGCCCACGGCGTTGCTAATGACCACCCGATAGTTGCCCGCCTGGAAGGAGGTTACATTGGCCATTTCCAACACGGGGCCGGTGAAGGCGGGCAGGCGCATGTTGCCTTGGTACCACTGATAGCTCAGCGGGGTCATGCCAGTGGCGGACACGGCTAGCTGCACGCGTCCCAGGTAGTCCACCTCCACATCCTGCGGCTCCTGCAAAATGATTGGGGGATCGTTGGGATAAACGACTTCCAGAAACAGGGCCATGCCGAACACCACATCCGAACTGGTGGCACTTTGTTGATGGACTTCAACGGCCATCAAATTCGCGCTGCCCAACACCACGCCGTTGGTATCCAGCGTGAGCACGTCGTACACACCCTCGGGCGCGGAGATACTGGCAAAGGTGCTCGCCGTCACCGTGCCCTGGTTCATCCGAATCCGGGCTTTTTCCAAGCCGTTAATATAAATAACAGCCCCATCATCCACCAGGTTGGAGGAGATCAGCCGCACCTGTCGGGCACCCTGGATGGCGGGGAGGTTGAAAGTGGTGCGGAAATAATACGTCGTGATGGCGCCGCCTCCCGGTGCGGTGAGACTTAACGTGGTGTTGATGGGCGTCACGGCGGGGTTGTCTTCAAAGGCCAGCAGGCCGCGGCCTTGGGACCAGGTGGAGTCACTGTAACCGGCAGCGCGCCAGGCCGTGCCCAGGTCCAAGCCTTGTTGGTTGTAACGCCAGGTATTGGTGATGCCAAAGATGAGCAGCCGATTGGTGAGGGTCCCACGGTCAATCGCCAGCCGTGCCGGCCCTCCGATGGCCATGCCGAAGGCATTCGAGACCACCACCGTATAATCCCCCACGTGCTGATAACCGACGTTGGTGATCACCAGCAAGGAACTGGTGGCATTCGGCACATTGGTGCCGTTCAACCGCCATTGATAGCTCAGCGGCTCGCCGCCATAGGCCATCACGCTCATTTGTGCCTGTCCCCCCAATGCCACCATTTGATCCGTAGGAGGCTGGAGAATCTCCGGCGGCGCGTTGGTGGCGTCCACAAAGAGAAATGCCGCATCGGCATACCCCACCGTTTCGCCGTATTCGGGCCGGAATTGGGAACCGCTCTCGTGGTGAAAATACCACCTCCGTCGTGGGATGGAGACGGTGAAATTGGCCATATCCCCCAGGCTCTCGAAGTTGTTGACGACCGAGGTCTGCCAGTCCGTCACCCGCGTGCGGTTGATGGACGACAGACCGGTATTCCAATCGATCGTGCAGTACACCAGATAGGGCACACCGTCGTAGTATTCCACCACGCCCCAGGAGGCCCAGGTCTCCGAGCCGTAAATGTAAAAATCGGCGGTTTGCGGTGCGGGGCCATAGACCGTGACCCGGCCGCTGGGCAGCTCGATGTCATAGTAGAGGCGGGTTGAATTGATATACAACCCCACGCGGTTGAATCCGGAGCATACCAGGCCCCCGTAGCTGTTGGTGATGGGCTGGGAAAGCGTAATACTGCGCCCCGTCTGGGTGAGATTGGTGCCGTGGAGTTCCACCAGATGAGTAATGCGCTGGCCGCTTCCGGTTATGAGGGTGGTGCCTTGCGCAAAGGAATACACCGTTTCCGTGCGCAGGTTGCACACCAGACCGTAGAATGGAGAGGACCCTACTGCGGCTGGCTGGGATAAATCTTCCGCCAGCCAGCGGCCGGTGCGGTTGTCCCCCGTGACAAACACGTGACTGCGCGAAAGCGCGATGCCTCCACAATCATCCCCCGTCAGCGCCTCATGCTCCATCGTTTTGCTGTTGCTGGCATAAAGGCCGACGATGCGGAAAGTATTGGGCACCATTTGCACGAAACGCAGCTCCGCCAGCCGGCTCGTGGCGGCCCCGTATAAATTGGTAATCACCACATGATAAGATCCGACGTGTTGAGGCCCGATGCCGCTTAGTTTCAACGTCTCATTGGTTGCGCCCGGAATCGCCGCTCCATTAAAAAACCATTGGTAGGTAAAAGGTGCCGTGCCATTCACGGTGACCCGCATTTGGTCATCAGCGCCGGGCAGGGTGCTGATATCAGCAGGCTGCGTGACAATCACCGGCGGCGAAAGCACCGTGACCGTGGCGATTTGACTGGTAACCGCCCCAAAATAATTACTGACCACCACATAATAGTTTCCCTGCTGCGCGAGGGTTACATCGGGCAAGGTCAGCACCGCGTTGGTGTATCCTGCAAAGTAACCTTGGAAATACCAGGCATACCATAGCGGTGCGGTGCCCTCTGCCTCCACCCTGAGTCGCAAGGTTTCGCCGGCGCGCAGGTTGGTGCTCCCCGGCTGCCTGGTGATAACGGGCAAGGTCCCCACCAACACATTGGCGACCTGGCTGGTGGTGCTGCCATAGGGATTGGAAACCACCACGTAATAGTCTCCCAGCATGTCGCTTTGCACCGGGTTGAGCACCAGGCGGTTGGTGTTGGCGGTCAGCGGCTGGCCATTCCGATACCATTGATAGTTGCGCGGCAAGGCCCCCGCCTCGGAGACCGCCAATATCGCCCGGCCACCGGTGCCGATGTACTGGGAAACTGGATGGGCAATAATAAAGGGTGGGGCCTGCAGATTGCGCTCTACGGTGACAGGGGCATACCCCAGTATTTCTCCTCCGTTAGGACGGAATTGGGAGCCCGCCTCGTGATGAAAATACCACCGATTACGGGAGAGGGAGAGGGCGATGTTGGCCATGTCACCCAGGTTGAAAAAGTTCTGCAACACCGTGGTCTGCACTCCAAGCTGACCGGGAGTGGTGCCCGGCCCCACGGTGCTGCGGACGATGTTGCGGTTGTCCCGCACATAGACCAGATGCAGGGCATTGCTGAAACATTCGGCAATACCCCAAATGGCCCAACTTTCAGACCCGTAGAATTGGGGAAGGCTAAGTGCCCCCAGGTCGGTCACGGTGCCATCGGGCAAGGCGATATGGAACAGCCTGCCACTGGCCCACACCAGCACCCTGCCGCTGCCACTGAACACCCCGGCATTGTAATAGTTGATGGGGATGGGGAGGTTGAATGCGATGCGCCGGCCGGTCCATGCGCCTGTCGCGCCATCCAATTCCAGAAGACCATCCACCTGACTGACACTATAGCTTTGCAACAGGTTGGTGCCTTGGGCCAGCGAGTAAATTTTTTCGGTGCGCAGATCCGCCACCAAACCGTCGAGCATCACATTCATGCGCACGCCGCCGCCGAGAGTGCCGGCATCGTAATGCGCCGTGTTATTATCGCCGGTGATGAAGACACGGTTGCTGGAAACCACCAGCCCGCCCCGGTCATCGCCCGTCAAGTTATCATGGTCAATGGTGACCGCGTTATTCGTGGCAAAACTTACAATGCGGAATACATCAGTATCCGGCTGGGCCACCGTCAGCCACGCCACCGCGCTGGTGACCACGCCAGCCGGATTACTCACTTCCACCCAGATCCGCCAGCCGTTCTGGCCCGCAGAGACATCTTCCAACACCAGCACTGGGCCGGAAGCGAAGGGCCAGGGTGCCTGGTTCACCATCCAACGGTAGGCCAGCGGGGGACTGCCCTCGGCCTCGACTTCAAAAACCACGGTGTCCCCCTCCTTCGCCACTTGATTGGCAGGCTGGCGCAGGATGGTGGGGGGGCGGGCGCCGGTATGGATGGTAACATCGTCCAAAGCCCATTGAGAATAACCAATCCCGCTATGGGCCGGTTGATGCCAGCGTAACTGGGTATTCGTGGAGATTGCCTCCGGCGGCAGGGGCACCATGATGTAGGTCCAATTGGTCAACTGGGCATTGGTATAGACCTCCAGCACCGTCCATTCATTGTCTCCCACCCGGTATTCCAGTTGCACGGCCTCGTCGGGCAGCAGCATTTCACCCCAGACGGGCCGCCCTCCAGCGGCATAGCGCAGTTGGAAACTTACCCTGGCTCCCTCCAAGAGCGAAAGCGGGCGGGTGATGGCATACCGCTCATCGTCGCCACCAAACCACAAACTATTGACCCCGGACACCGCCCCGGCGTAGTTGGTAATCAAAACGTCCACGCCCAGCGCCCCGGCGAAGGCGGCCCATGCGCCCGGCTCCACCCCAGGCTCAAAGTCATCCGTGAAACCCGCGTCGGGCACAATGACTTGGAAGTTGCGGATAAGCCGGGTGGTTTCGCCCCAATTGTCCGTCGCTTCCACCCGCAGGGAATGTGGTCCCAGGTCCAAATTGGTTAAGGTTAAATCGTAGGGCGGGCCGGTGAACTGTGCGGCCAGGCGATCGTCCACATACCATGTCACATTGGTGATGCTGCCATCCTCATCCGCCGCTGTCACGGTCAGGGCCAGCGGAAGCCCCAAAGCCACTAATTCCCCCTCGCGTGGCCGGGCGAGCGTCACCTGCGGGGCGGCGTTGATGGTGATTTCCACCGTGGGTGACCACACGCTTACCGCGTTGTTATCGGTGGCCCGGGCGCGCAATAAATGGGTGCCGGCTGGTGGGTTGCTCCACACCAGGGTGAAAGGCGGGTTGGTGGATTCGCCGACATAGGTTTTGCCCCGGTAATAATCCACCCGCACGACGGTGCCTTCGGCGTTGAAATACTGCACGGTGACCGGCAGGGGCGTGGAGGGATGCGCGATGAATTGTCCGTTGGTGGGGTGGACGATGTTGATCCAGAAAGGCTCCTGGGCCAGGAGCATTGCCGCAGCCCACCAATACCCTAGAATACCTATCCACCAACCGTGTCTCATAGAATCATCTCTCCGTTGGACGCCACCTTGGCGGTTGTGCTCCGCAAAAAACATTATCTACCCCTGTTTTTACAGGGGCAGAATCTGACTGTGCCTGCGCAAAATGACTACGGCAACAGCAATATCCGATAATACCTTTGCGGCCGGCTGGGCACGAGGGCATCGGGCACGGCCACCGGTCCGCCATTGCCCGTGACCAAGCCGCCCGGCAAATCCTGCCAAACGGGGTCGGTGAGGCGATCCTTGTATTGCACCTGGTATTGCCGGCCAGCCTGTGTCTGCCAGCGAATCTGGAGGTTGGCGCCGCTCTGGACCAGTTGGGCCCGCCGGTCTTCCACCGTCACCGTGAAGCTCTGCGTGGCGCTCAGGCTGGGTGTCCCATTGTCGCGGACAATCACGGTCACCGGATACACGCCCACCACCGCCGGAGTCCAGGAGAATACGCCGGTGACCGGATGCACTTGAGCGCCGGCCGGCGCGCCGGGAGCCAGCTCAAAGGTCAGCGTTTGGGCGGGCACATCGGCATCCGATGCCACATTGGTAAAGACCAGGGTTTGCCCCAGCGCCACCGTGCGGTTGGGGATGGGGGCCAGGTTGGGCGGCGTGTTCAACGCAATGGCGTTGGTTTGCAGGAAGTTGACGGGTGCCGCCACCCAGATGGCCGGATCGTTGCCGTAAAGGTCCAGGGCCACCCGTTGCAGCGAATAACCCGTGCCATCCGCGGCGGCCGGCCAGGGAGCACGATCGTAATACCGGATGCGCTCCACTTCCACATACGGCACGAGGCCGGCATCCGGGCTGGGCGGTTGCTGGGGCGTGTCCGGCTGCTTCAATTCAATGCTTTCATCGCTGTTGTCCAGCTTGCCGCGATAGGGTCCCACAATGGGCAGGTTGGTGGAGAGCCGGTAAGTGGCCCGGAAATTGGCCAGCAAGTCGGGCTGCCGCACCGGATCAAAACTAACCACCAGCACCGAGCCGCCCGGCGGCAGGCTGAAGCCCGGCGGAAACTCAAAGTCCACCGCATCCCGCAGGCGCCAGGTGTTGGTCGGATACAAGGGATCATACAACGGCACGGTGCCCGTCGTGCGGTTGTACAATTCAATGAACTCATGGATCACGTTGTCTTCCGTCCCCAGATCCGGCGGATGATACATGATCTGGCGGATTACGACGGGACTGATGGCCGGATAGGCATTGCTGGCGCCGGTGCCAGTCCGAAACTCGGCGACGGAATTCGGCTCGTCCACCCCGAAGGTGCGGCGGCTCAAGGGGACGAACTCCGATCTTCCGTCGCTGGTGACGTGACGACCAAAGCTGACCCCACTAAAAGACGGCCCAAATTTTACACTGGTACGATAACCTGTCAGCGTGCCGTTGGTGGTGGCGGCCGACAGATACAGTTCGTCACCCTTGGCCGAGCTGAGGGCAAAGGCCTGCCGGTTGTCCTGCGGATTTTCATTAAACTGATACTCGTAGAACACCCGGAATCCGCGCGCGGGAATGATCGTGCCCACCGGGATTTGGTATTTGTTCAGGGTGCCTTTGCTATCGCTGAGGAACCAGCCGCCAATATTCACCGGCTGGTCAGTCAGATTGTGCAGCTCAATGGCGTCCTCCAGCGGCGGGTCACTGTGCGCCAGAACTTCATTGATGACTAGATTGGTCAGCGGACGATAGTTCGATTCGCCCGGTGACGGGGTGTCGGGGAAGAAGACAATATTGGTGCTTCCATCCGGAAATCGGCCTTCGCTCACGCCAGGCTGGGATACGGGATAATTCCAACTGACTGTATCAATATACCCATTGGAGGTGGCCAGCCCCAGGGATTCACGGGTGGCATCCAAACGGAAGCGCACATGATCCGCCCCCGCTGCGGGATTATTATCCGCGATGAGTTTCAGGAAGGCGTTGGTGCCGCCCCCGCCGATGAAGGAGAGGGGCGGGATGGGCGATTTCGTGGGGTTTAGCAAATCGTCCGTGACAAACAGACCACCCAGGGCCACCGGCAAACTGCCGGGGTTGTACAACTCAAACCAGTCATCCCGCCCATCTCGGTCGTTGGGCATCCATTCATTGATGCGCAGAAGTGCGGGATTACCCAGAGCCATGGCAATGTTGGCGGCCCCCGGCGTGGGAGCATTCAAAACAAAAGAACCGGTCCCGTTCGGGACACGGCCAATCGAGAAATCGGCCAATTGGATTCCATAGACCACCGAAGACAGCAGGGTGAGCGTGTCATCATACAAATACACCCCGCCACCCTCGGCCTTCAGGCCAAACCCCGTGTTCATCAGGCTGGCCAGGTTGGTGGAGGCGGGCCGTCGTCCATCACACAACACGACCAGATAGCTCCGCGGGCCCAGCACCGTGCCGGCCGGGAAGGTCCAGCGGCCCGGGTTGGTGGTGTTATCGCTCAAACTCATGCCAGCCAGGTTCACCGGCTGATCCCCCGGGTTGAACAGCTCCACCCAGTCGCTGGCGACGCCGAGGACGTTGGTGTAGTTCTCGCCCAGGGCGAACACCTCATTGATGACCACCGCGCCGCCGGTGATGTTGGTAATGCTGCGGGTCAGCGTCAGATTCATGGCCATGGCCATGTCCGTGCTGCCCGAGGCCTGGTGCACTTCCACGGCCAGCACGTTGGTGCCCGCCACCAAACCGGTCAACGGCAGCATCAACGGCCCGATGAGCGGCGCGTTGCCGCTGACGCTGGCAGAGGCATTATTGCTGTGGACGATGGTGCCCGCCGGCATATTGTACCGCAGGATCTCCGTGCCGTTCAGATACACCACGGCGCCGTCGTCAATATAGTGGGACAGCGCCAGTTGGAAACCGTTGGTCTCGCCGGTGTAAACAAAACGCGTGCGGAAATACACCGTCGTCTGCCCCAACTCATTCAGCAACGTGCCGGTGGGAATGGGGTAGGAGATGCTTTGCGGCTTGCCGAAAAGTCCTGGCCCGCTGGGCCACGCCGCATCATTGTAGCCGACGTTGCGCCACGTGGTGCCCAAGTCGGTGCCCTCGGCGTGGTACCGCCAGGTGCTGGTGAAGTCCACCAACACAATGTTGGTGGTGATCACATTGGTGCTGCCGCCCACAAAAGGATTGCCCGCGCCGGGCGTGGGTTGGCTGAAGACAAACACGCTGGGCGAGCCATTGGGACTGCGTCCCTGCGAATAATCCGGAGCAAGAAAATCATAGGTCACCGCATCAATCACGCGCAGGTCGCGATCCAGCAAAGCCAGGTCACCATGTTCGGCGGCCAGTCGGAAATTCAAATGATCCGGCCCGTTCTCCGGCTGGCCTGTCGCCTGGAAGACGGTGAAGTTGCGCGGTCCGATGAAACTCAGGGGCGCAATTACATGCCGGTTGGGCAGACCATCTGGTTTGTCCGTCAGATACAGTCCGCTCAAATCCACCGGCACCTGTTGCGGGTTGAACAGCTCCACAAAGTCATTGAAGGAACTAAACTGGGATGACGCCATCCATTCGTTGATACGCAACTGCCGTGGGTCGCCCAATGCCACAGGAACATTCTCCCGGCCCAGGGTGGGCTGGCACAAGGCCCAGCTCCCGTCCGGCATCCTCCCGATGGAGTAATCGGTGGCCTGAGGGCCATATTGAACCTGGTCGAGGAGCGCGCCTCCCCGATGGGCTGCATCGTACAAATAGAGGCCGCCGCCCTCTTTGCGCAGATTGAAATCGAGATAATACCCTGGCCGGCCTTCATCATTGGCGGCCAGCGCAATCAGGTACTGCCCCGGCCCCAGGAGGGTGCCGGCGGGAAATTCATACTTGTCAGGGGCCGCCGGGTCGTCGGTCAATCGCAGGCCCGACAAGTCCACCGTCGTGTTGCTGTAGTTATAAAGCTCCACCGCATCAGGCGTACGATCGTTGTACTCAAAGGCCCGCCGGTTGCTGGCGAGGAGCTCATTCAGACGGACGGGCAATCGGCTGCCATCCACCACCCAAGTGACGCGGGTAACGACGGCGTCTTCGCCGAACACCGGGTCGTCCTGCCACCAGCCGACATCGTTTTTGCCCGCCACCTCCACCACATGCTGGCCGTCCGGCAGGCCGCTCAGGACAATGGGCGTGCCAATGGGCGTCTCGGCGCTCCAAGGGCCGCCGTCCAGCCGCCAGCGGTAATGCGTGTAACCCGCCCCCGCCGGATAGGCCCCGGCGGGCATCCCGTTGCCCGTCACATTGAAGCCCACCCGCAAGGTGGCCCCGCGCTCGGGCGTCACCGCCGCCGGCGCCCCCGCCACCGTCACCCCCCAGCGGCCCGTCGCCCCCTTGCCCCGGGCCGGACTGCCCGGCCGCAGGCCCAGCCACTGCCACAGCACCTGCGCCCCCGCCCAGTTGGTAAAGGCCGTCTCCCCCGCCGCCGGCCAGCGCGTCACCTGCGGATCCACCGCCAGATTGCCGCCCCCCGGCCCCGTCCAGGCCCCGCCGGCCACCTGCCACAGCACGTTGTTGGTAAAGGTCACCACCGCGGTCGTCACCTCCCGCGCCAGCCGCTCGGCCGTGTGCACCACGTTGTTCTCCCAGTACATCCCCGCCCCCTGGGCCGTCCCCGCATCGGCCAGCACCGCCAGCGCCGTCACCGCATCCAGGCTGCCCACCCCGTTCTGCCACACCACGGTGTTGTCCCGCAGAACGTAAAAGTTGCCTTCCTTGGCGTTGGCCACGTGATCCAGGTCGTAAAAGAGGTTGTTCACCGCCGTGATGCGGGAGGTCTGCCCCGCGTTCTGCCCGCCGCTGATGGCGCTGCCGCTGTCGGGCGTGCTGCCCGCCCGCCGCGCCCGCAGGAAGATGTTCCCCTCCACCCAGGCGTCGGTGCCGTCGAGGTCCAGCAGGTCATCGTCGCTGCCCATGAACACGTTGTTCAACACCACCAGCACCGGCCCCGGCCGCTGCCCGCCGGTGAAGTCCAGGGCGTCATTGTAGCCGCTGACCTTCCCCCAGAAGTTGCGCCGGAAAATCCCCCGGCCCCCCGCCTTGATGCCGCCGGTGCCGTGGGTGGGCTCGAAACTGCCGGTGGGGGCGGGAAACTCGCAGTTCTGCACCACAAAAGAGGCGCGGGTCAGCTCCAGATACTGGCGGGCGGGGTTGCCAAACCGCAGGTTGTCCAGCCAGACGGTGCCGTCGGTGACGGTGATGGCGGTGCTGTTGTTGAACTCGATGAGCAGATGCGCCAGGCGGGTCTCCGGCGAGTTGGCCGAGCCGTTGATGGTGATGCCGCCCCAGGTGTTGCTGGCGGCCGGGGGCCGGGTGAAGCGGATGGGGGCGGTGGGCGTGCCCTCGGCCAGGAGGCGCCCGCCGTTGGCCACCACCAGGTTGGCCCCGCTGCCGAAGTAGACGGTGGTGCCCGGCTGGATGGTCAAGGTGGCCCCGCTGCCAATGGTCAGCGTGCCGGTCACGTTGTAGGGCCCGCTGGCCGCCAGCCAGGTGGTGTCCGCACTGAT
>JAOAIT010000034.1 GCA_026414565.1 Verrucomicrobiia bacterium | reverse complement strand
CCCCCCCCCCCCCCCCCCCCCCCCCAACCCGCCTCGCCCCGCCGGCTCTGGCTCCCCAGCTCCTCGCCGTGCGTTGGGAGAATGGCCGCGCCTTCCGTTTCTCTTTCCAACTCCCCGCCCCGGTCAATTACCTCATCGAATACTCCGAGGATTTGCGCTCCCGCCAGTGGACGCCCCTCCGGCCCGCCCAAATCGGCAGCGGCACCGTGGAGATCACCGATGAAACCCCCGGACGCCCCCGCCGCTTTTACCGCGTCATCCTCAACCCCTGAACCGCGCCCAAGCCGCCCCCGGCCTCGCCGCCCGCCCGCTTATTTCCTGGGCAGCTCAATCCGATGCGCCATGGTCCGGTTCTCGTGCCACCGCCGGAACGTCTCCCGCACCTTGTCCTTCTCCGACACCGGCAGCCGCGCCGGGAGAAACTCAAAATGCTCCTCCAGCCGGAGGATGTTGCCGTCCACCTTGAACTTCCGATACGCCTTCAAAAACGGCTCCTGGATCTCAAGGGACTCTGGCTCGTCCGCCAGTTTGGCCCCCTCCGGCAGAATCACTTCAATCGTGCGCCTCAAGGGATCGCTGGCCTCAAAACGAAACGGTCGCTGCCGATCCTCCGTGATCACTTCCGGATTCATCGTCGGCGTGTTGCCCAACTGCAACATCAACCCGTTCGCCAGTCGCATCCCCACTCGCGGCAGCCGCACTTTCAAAAGGCTCTCAAACACCTCCCCCTCCTCGGTGGGGCTCGTCACGCTAAACTCCAGCACCTTGCCCCCCGCCCCCTTGAATCGCTCCTCGAGCGCCTTCCGAAACTTGTCCCGGTTCGTGTCCTTGATCTCCTCTTTGTACTGGCGCGCCGGTTCGCCTTCCCGCCGCATCTTCTCAGTGATAATCCCGCCCCCCTCGGGCGTAATTTCAAAAATCACATGAATATGATCCCGGTTGGCCTGGGTGTCGTACGCCGGCAACGTCACCACTTTCCCCTGCTGGCCCTCAATCACCAGCGCCGGTTGGCTCGCGTACTGACGCACCATCTGCCCCACCTTCCGCGGCCCCGCCGCGGGATCCAGATAGTAGGTTTTTCCCCCCGTCTTCACCTGCACAATGCAATGATTAAATTTTTCCACCGACAGCGTCTCCAGGTCCGGCTCCTCCGCAAATTCCTCTCCCAGTAAAACCAGATGCGCCTCCATGCCCGCCTCCCGGCACAGCGCCATGACCAGCAGCGACTGATCCTTGCAATCGCCATATTTCCGGCTCAGCGTATCCTTCACCGGATGCGGTTGATGCGTTGACATCTTGAACGCCAGACTCACGTAGCGGATGTCCTTGGTCACCCAGTCCATGATCGCCTGCAACCGCTCGGCAGCCCCCGCATGCTTGCCCATGATCTCCCGCAGCCGGCTCTTCGCCTCCGGCGGCAACTGCTCCCGCCCCTTGCACAGGCCGCTGTACCACCGCGCCACATCATCCGGACTCAGGGGCGTGTAAAAAATCATGCCCTCCCAGTAATCCATGCCCGAGGTGAAGGTCTCCATCGAATCATTCTCCAGATGGGAGGTCCGCAGCCGCCATTGCACCGTGCCATCGGCCAGGGTCTTTTCCTCGACCGGCGTGGGACAGCGTTGCGCCTTGCGCCGCAACGGCAGGTTTTTCGGAAACGTCAGTATGATGTCGGAGTCAATCAACACATGCCACCCCGTGCTCCAGCGCAGGAAAAAATGCCCCGCCACAATCGGCTCCTTCTCCCATTCCTCAATGATGTCCAGAATCTGCCCCTTCTTCAGCGCCGGGATCGGCAGCTCCACCTGCTTGACGTCCCAATAAATGCTCTCATCCACATACACATTCTCTGTCTTCACCAGCCGCGTGTCCACCTCCCGCCCCTGGCCCCGTTCATTAAGTATGCGCACCGTTTTGAACGTCACCTTCATCCGGCTCGTGTCCACCGTCCGGGACGGTTTCGGCAACTGGTAGGCGTCCTCTTCCAAAACCAGATAGGTCGAGCGGACCACCGCCCGCTCCCGGCCATCGGCCTGTATCTTGCCCTCGTAATGATCCAGCAGTTGCACATAGCCCCCCTCCCGCGCCTTCTCGGCCAGCTGGCCCGCTTTCTCCAGCGCCGCAAACAGCGGGTCCTTCGGCGGCAGTTGCACCTCCTTGTAACCCAGCGGATTGCCTTTGAAGAGCACCTTGTGCTTCTGCAGCAATTCCTTCATGTCCTTCACGTCCATGAAGCCGTCACTTTGCCCCACCACTTCCCCCTTGAAATTCACCACCAGCAGCGTGGGATAGTTGTCCACGCCGTACTCCTTCACCACGCTCTCATTCGCTTCTTCTTCCGCGTTGAGCCGCACCAGCACAAACTCCCCCAGCTCCTTTTGCACTTCCTTGTCCGCAAACGTCTCCCGCTCCATCTTCTTGGACCAACTGCACCAGTCCGTCGTGACCTCCAACAATATGGGCTTTTTCTCCCGCTCCGCCCGCTTCAAGGCTTCGGTGTAATTCGCCAGCCACGGCAGCTTCGTGCGACCTTCACTGCCAGGCGCCGGAATTTGCGCGTTTAACGGCAGGCAGACACAGCACAACCATAAAACCAGGGGGAATACTTTTGGCTTTTCTTCCATTACCGAAGCTTACCACACCCCCCCTCCTTAGCAAGCGCGGAAGCGCCCGGCAACCCGCGCCGTTGCTTCGGGATGACCACCCTGGCCACACCCTCCCTGCGGGGGCCTCTTCCCGGCTGGCTGGCCTTGCCCCGGCCAGCCCCTCGCCCACCACCGCCGGCCTCCCGCACATTATGCTTGCCACAACCGGGCGGGCTTTGGACGCTACACGGCTGTGTCGAGGCTGCCTTTTGAACTGTTCCTGGCGCTGCGTTACTTCCGGCCCCGGGGCACCTATGTGTCAGTCATCACGCTCATCGCCGTGGTGGGCGTCATGCTCGCCGTCGGCATGCTCATCGTCGTCATCAGCGTCATGAGCGGCTTTGACCGGGAGTTGCGCGACAAAATCCTCGGCTTCAACGCCCATCTCAAAATCTTTCATCCCCAGCATCCCCTGGAAGGATGGGAAAAATTGCGCGCGCAGACCCTCTCCTGCCCCGGCGTGCGCGGCGCCGCCCCCTTCGTGCTGGGGCCCGTCCTGGTGGAAACCCAAACCGGCAACTCCAACCGCAACCCCGTTGTCTTCACCCCCTACGTCCGCGGCGTCGAACCGGCGCTGGAGGCCTCCGTCAGCCGCCTCCCGGCCAGCATCCGCCGGGGAGAATTCAATCTCACCGGACGCACCCTCGTCATCGGCAGTGAATGTGCCGCCAGTTTGGGCGTCACCGTGGGCGACCGCCTGGCCGTGTACTCGCCCCGCAATTTGCAGAAAATGCGCCAGAGCCTCGGCCAAACCAATGAGCAGGCCATCTTGCCCGACGATTACACCATCACCGGCATCTTCGACGTGGGCCATTACGAGTACAACGCCACCATCATCGCCACCTCCCTCGAAAACGCCCAGGATTTATATGATCTGGATGATGCTGTGCACGGCCTGCTCGTCATGTTGCACGACCCCATGGCGGCCGAGCGGATCCGCGCCGAATTGCGCTCGCGGCTCGGCGGCGAGCTCGCCATCTCCACCTGGATGGAGGAAAACTCGGTCATCTTGAATGCCCTGGCCGTCGAAAAACAGGCCATGTTTGTCGTGCTCTTTGTCGTCATGATCGTCGCCGCCTTCGGCATCACCGGCACCCAGATCGCCTTCGTGTACCAGAAAACCCGCGAAATCGGCATCCTCAAAAGCCTGGGCGCCACTCATCGCCAGGTCGCCTGGCTCTTCTTCAGCCAGAGCCTCCTCGTGGGCGTCCTGGGGGTCGCCGCCGGCCTCGGCTTCGGCCTCGGACTGTTGCGCTGGCGCAATGAGTTCCTCCGCTTCATGAACCAGGCCACCGGCATGGACCTCTTCCCCTCCAGCATCTATGCCTTTCACGAGCTGCCCGCCCTTACGCTCCCGTGGGATGTCATCATGATTTGTGGCAGCGCCATGCTCCTCTGCGTCGCCGCGGGCCTGCTGCCCGCCTGGCGGGCCATGCGCCTGCATCCGGTGGAGGCCCTGCGCTATGAGTGAGTCCCTCCCCACTCCCGCCACCCCCCTCCTGGCCGCCCGCGATGTGCGCCGCACCTTCCGCGTGGACGGCCAGGCCGTCCCCGTCCTTCGCGGCGTCACCCTCGCCATCCAGCCGGCCGAATTTGTCGCCGTGCGCGGCGCTTCCGGCGCGGGCAAAAGCACCTTGCTCCATCTGCTCGCCGGCCTGGACCAGCCCACGGGCGGCGAAATCTTCTTCCGCGGCCTGCCCGTCCATCAAATGTCCCCCCTGCAACTGGCCGCCATGCGCAACCGGCACATCGGCCTCGTCTTTCAAGCCTACCACCTCCTGCCGGAACTCGATGCGCTGGAAAATGTCTGCCTCCCCGCCCGGCTGGCCCGTGTGCCCCCCGCCCGGGCCGAGCTTCGCGCCCGCGAGCTGCTGGCCCGCGTGGGCCTCGCCGACCGCCTCCGCCACCGCCCCCGCCAGTTGTCCGGCGGTGAACAGCAGCGCGTCGCCCTGGCGCGCGCCTTGATCAACCAGCCGGATGTCATCCTGGCCGATGAACCCACCGGCAACCTCGACAGCCACACCGGCGGCCAGATCATTGATTTGCTAATCTCTCTCCAGCAGGAGCATCACACCGCGCTGGTCATCGCCACCCACGACCCCGCCATCGCCGCGCGGGCCGCCCGCGTCGTCGAGCTGCGCGACGGCCAGATATTTTCTCACCACCCCACCGCCGGCTGACCTCTCCGGCCCCCATCACTTCTTGCACACCGCCAGCCCCAGCAGCGAAGGCTCCACGATCGGCTGATACAACTTCTCCGGCGCATTCTCCGCCACCCCCGCCGCCTTTTCCAAGTAGCGGCCCACCAGTTGCGTCCCTTTGTTGATGATCACCAAATCCGAATCCTCCCCCGGCCGCAGCGGCTCCGCCAGCACATCCCCCAGCGAGAGCGCCTTCAACGGCTTCCGTGTCACAGGCCGCCCGTGCACGTACAGCGTAAAACGCAGTTGAATCTCGCCCATCCCATAAATGTGCCGCGAATAGATGGATTGTTGCAGCCCGGGCGGCAGTTTGTCCGGGGGCACGTATTGCGGCACGACGGGAGTTAGAATGTCGCATTTCGCGGCCTTGAAGCGCGCCTTCAGGGCGGCCTGAATCAGGTTCAAGGTCTCCCCCAAGGCATCCATCAAATCGCTTTCCGCGGCGCTCTCGGCATCCATCCCGCTGAACGCCTCGAACAGTTTGCGACCGGAGGTCCGATCCGCCTCCAGCAACAAATCCAGCCACAGCGTCTTCTCCGGCAGGATCAGAAAGTGCACCAGACTGAACGGATTTTCCAGCGGCCGGTCCGGCTGAATCTCCGGCTCGCTTTCGCTGAAGCCCATCGAAAAAAGCGTCTCCGCCACCAACCGCTCCACCATTTCCACCGGCATGATTTCCGCCAGGATCTCTTTCGCCTCCTGTCGGGCCGGGGCGGCCGCGGTGGGCTTGCCATGGCCGGAATCCGCGGCCGGCGATTCCACCTTGGCGGCCGCGGCCTGCTTGTTCTCCCCTTTCAACGGCGACACCATTTGCGATAGCAGGTGATCCCGCTGCTTGATCTCCTCCAGCAACTGCCGCTGATGATTGGCCAGCCGCACGGCGGCCACCGTCCGCGCCGCAAACACCTCGGCCTGCCACGGGGCGGGAACGCAGTCATCGGCGCCAGCCTGGAACCCCTCAATCACCGCCCGGGCCGTGTCCTCTTCCAGCGCCAGCAATACATGCGGGCGCACCGCGCAATCGGTGCCGCGCAAGCGCCGCACCCATTCCAGCCCTCTCATCCCATGCAGCTTGGGCCCCACCACCGTGACTGATGGCTCGTGCGTGGTGCGCAGCAGTTCCAACACGGCTTGCGCGTCCTCCCGCGGCAACACTTCATGCCCCCGGCCGCTTAGCTCCGGCAGCAGCCGATCGCGCACCGCGGGCCACAAGCTTTGCCCGTCATCCAAAAAATAAACATTCATTTGCGGGTTTCCCCATCGTTTGGCTTGCAACTTGCGCCCCCGTCGCGGCAGGGGCATCCACTGCAGCACTCCTGGCATCGGCAGTTGACTGGAAAAGTTTAGGGAAAGTTTCCCACACCATCTGCCGCTCAAAAAAAACCTGCTCAAGTTTGGCCCATGCCTGCCGATAGGGACTTTTGCCCACCCCTCCCGGGGGATTGGCATCGCTCGAACCTTTGACCTTGGGTCGCATGGACAACATTGAACTAATCCGCGAGTTTATCGCCGAAGGCCGCGAACACCTCGCCCAGGTGGAGGCCGACCTCGTGGCCTTGGAAAAAAATCCGCAGGACCGCGACATCTTGTCGCGCATCTTTCGCGCTGTTCACACCATCAAGGGTGCCAGCGGCTTTTTGGGGCTTAAAAAGCTCGAGGCCCTCACCCACGCCGGCGAAAACCTGCTCAGCCGCCTCCGCGATGGCCGCATGGCCGTCAACCAGGAAATCACCACGCTCTTGCTCAATCTCGTGGATACCCTCCAACAGGCCCTCGGCATGATCGAAGCCCAGGGCCACGATGCCGCCCTGCAACACACGCCCCTCACTTTGAAAATCAATCGCCTGCTCCAAAACCAGCCTGCCCCGGCGGCGGACGCGGCGCCAAAATCCGCCCCGGAGCATCCCACCCCATCCCCGGCGCCAGCGCCCGGCGCCGGGGCAGGGGAGCAGACCCATCCCAATCCTGGCCCGGTGCCCCACAAGGAAAGTGAAGCGGCCCCTGCTGTCGCCCCGGCGGCTTCCACCACCGCCAGCGTCGCCGAAAGCCATGTCCGGGTGGACGTTGGCCTGCTCGACCGCCTCATGAATCTGGTGGGCGAGCTCGTCCTCGCCCGCAACCAAATCCTGCAGCTCAGTGACCACTCCGAGCACACCCAGCTCAACACCGTCGCCCAGCGCCTCAATCTCGTTACCACGGAGTTGCAGGAGGAGGTCATGAAAACCCGCCTCCAACCCATTCAAAACGCCTGGAACAAGCTCCCCCGCGTGGTCCGCGACACCGCCATGGCCCTGGGACGCCAGGTCCAACTGGAACTGATTGGCCAGGATACCGAGCTGGACCGCGCCATCATCGAGGCCATCAAAGACCCCATGCTCCACCTGGTCCGCAACGCCCTCGACCACGGCCTCGAACCCCCCGCCGAGCGCAAGGCCGCCGGCAAACCTGAAACCGGCCATCTCACCTTGCGGGCCTTCCATGAAGGCGGCCAGGTCAACATCGAGGTCACCGACGATGGCCGGGGCATCCAGCCGGCCAAAGTCAAGGCCAAGGCCCTCGAAAAAGGCCTGATCACCGCCGAGCAGGCCCATCGCATGACCGACCGCGAGGCCTTCCACTTGCTCTTCCTCCCCGGCTTTTCCACTGCCGAAAAAGTCACCAATGTCTCCGGCCGCGGCGTCGGCATGGACGTCGTCAAAACCAACATCGAAAAACTCGGCGGCAGCGTGGACGTGGAAAGCACCCCCGGCCAGGGTACCACCGTCAAAATTAAAATCCCCCTCACCCTCGCCATCATCCCGGCGCTCTTGGTCACCTGCGGCTCCCAGCGTTACGCCGTCCCCCAGGTCAACCTCGTCGAACTGGTCCGCGTCGAGGCCGAGCAGCGCCGCCGCCAGATCGAAGAAATCATGGGCGCGCCCGTCTGCCGCTTGCGCGGACGCCTCCTCCCTCTGGTCTATTTGTCCCGCGTCTTCCATATCCCCCCGGCCATGGACGACCAGGGAGCCGTCAACATCGTGGTCTTGCAGGCCGACAATCAACAATTCGGCCTTGTGGTGGATTGCATCAACGACACCTGCGAAATCGTGGTCAAGCCCCTGGGCAAGCACCTCAAACGCATCCCCGTCTTCGCCGGCGCCACCGTCCTCGGCGATGGCACCGTGGCCCTGATCCTCGATGTCCTCGGCCTCGCCCAGCACGCGCGCGTGCTGCGCCAGATGCAGGATCACGAGCGCCATCGCCTCGACGCCACCGCCACCGCCCGCCAGACCGCCGCCCGCCAACTGCTCCTCTGCGCCCTCGGCCCTCAGCGGCTGGCCATTGACCTCGCCACCGTCGGCCGCCTCGAGAAAATCCCCCGCGCTCGCGTCGAACAGGCCGGCGGCCGCGAGGTCGTCCAATACCGCGGCAAATTGATGGACCTCGTCCGCCTCAGCCACTTCCTGGGCTACGCCGAGCCCGAGGACGGCGATCTCAATGTGGTGGTGTACTCCAGCCACGACCGCACCGTCGGCTTGGTGGTCGGCTCCATCCTCGACATCCTCGAACAGGCCGTGGAATTGGATGCCCACGAGGCCCGCCCCGGCATCCAGGGCCGCTGCGTCATCCAAGGCCGCACCACCGAGCTGGTGGACGTCCCGGGCGTCGTGCAGGCCGCCGGCCTCATAACCGCCACCGTTTGACCTGACCCCCCTATGAAAACTGCCGAGCTTTTTTGCACCTTTACCGTGGACCGTTACCTCTTTGGCGCCCCCGTCACCCGCGTCCAGGAGGTCGTGCGCAACCAGGCCATGACCCCCGTCCCCCTCGCCGCCCCGGAAATCCGCGGCCTCCTCAATCTCCGCGGCCAGATCGTCACCGCCATCGATTTGCGCCGCCGCCTCGGCCTCCCCGAGCGCCAGGCCGATGCCGCGCCGGTCCACGTGTTGCTCTCCGACGGCGATGGCGCCGTCAGCCTCATGGTGGACCAGGTGGAGGATGTCCAGGAAGTGTCCCCCGACATCCTCGAGGAACCCCCGGAAACAGTGGATGCCGCCATCCGCGCCCTCTTGCGCGGCGTCGCCCGCCGGGACGACCGCCTTCTGCTCCTCCTCGACGAAACCAAGGCCATCTCCCTGTCCTGATCCATCACCAAATTTTGGAAACAACCACTCTAACCCCCCAACCCAACCTGTTATGAAACTTAGTGCAAAAATAACCGCCGGTTTCGCCGGCTTGATCGTAATCACCCTCCTCATTGGTGGCCTCGCTGCCGTCCAAATGATGCGCGTCAAATCCACCGCCAACCGCATCGCCGCCGATTACATGCCCGCCACCGACCTCGCCAGCGCCGTGGAGGCCAGCGCCCTGTGGACCATGTATCAAATGCGCGGCTACGCCTACACCGAGGACACCAACTTCCTCGCCTTGGGCCTGCAACGCCTGAATGAAACCAAAGAATCCATTCAAAAGGCGCAGGAACTGGCCAGGGAACGCGGCGCCAGCCTCGATTTCCTGAATGAAGCCGCCAAAGTAGCCGGACAGAAAGCCGCTGAATATGAGCGGCTGGCCCAACAAACCGTCGAAATCAATGGACAGCTAAAAACCGGACGCCAGGAAATGGATACCGCCGCCGCCGCTTTCGTGCGGGAATGTCTCGGTTATCTCGAGGCCCAAAACGCCGCCCTCGCCGCCTTGTTGAGCCAGACCAATCAAGCTCAGACGCTCGATGCTATCCAGGTGAGCGAGCGCGTAAGGAAAATTAACTTGATCAATGAAGTCCTCGAGATCGGCAACTTTATCCGCGTGGGTAATTTCAAGGCGCAAGCCACCCGCAATGTCCCGCTCTTTCAGGAGACCCTCAAAAAATTCGCCGACCTCCCGCCCAAGTTTGCCGAACTCCGCTCCCTGACCCGGCAGGACGTGAACCTCCGCCAGCTCGCAGCCGCGGAAAAAGCCGCCGAGGCTTATAAAAAGACCATGGAAGAATTCCTCAAGGACTGGCAGACCCGGGAGGAATTGAACCGAACCCGCCAGATGGTCGCCGATGCAGTGTTAACTCAGGCGGACCAAGTCTGCTCCAATGCCATCGCCATCAGCTCCAACGAAGCCAAAACCGCAGCGGGCGCCTTGCACAGCTCCACCGTGATCATCGTCATCGGCGTAATCGCCGGCTTGCTCGCCGGCATCGCCTTGTCCTTCTTCATCGTTCGCCACATCATCCCGCCCCTGAAGCAGGCCATCGGTTTGACCACCCAGGTCGCCGCCGGTGACCTCACCCAAACCTTGTCCATCGCCCGCTCCGACGAAATCGGCCAACTGGCCCAGGCCGTCAACTCCATGGTCATCAATTTGCGCAAAAACATGAAATCCTTGGCCGAAACCTCCGACACCCTGGCCGCCTCGTCCCAGGAATTAAGCGCCGCTGGCACCCAGCTCAGCAGCAACGCCGAGGAGACGGCTTCGCAGGCCAACGTGGTGGCCGGGGCCTCCGAGCAGGTGAGCAAGTCGGTGGCCACCGTCGCCACCGCCGCCGAGGAGATCAGCGCCTCCATCAAGGAAATCGCCCGTCAGGCGGTGGACGCCGCCAAGGTGGCCAACCAGGCGGCCACCGCGGCCGAGCGGGCCAACCAGACCATGGGCCGGCTGGACGCCTCCAGCGCCGAGATCAACAACGTGGTCAAGGTGATCACCACCATTGCCGAGCAGACCAATCTGCTGGCGCTCAACGCCACCATTGAGGCGGCGCGCGCCGGCGAGGCGGGCAAGGGGTTTGCGGTGGTG